>CAZNBH010000041.1:0-6705 GCA_964571355.1 uncultured Aquifex sp. | reverse complement strand
TTCTTCCCTTTTAATTGTTTTCTATGAAGCTTAGGAGCGAATTTATAAGGAAAAAACCCGAGTATGCACCCCATAGGTCCCTGCTTAGGGCTACCGGCGTAATCAAGAGCGAAGAGGACTTTAACAAACCTTTTATAGGTATCGCCAACTCCTACACCGATATAGTTCCCGGGCACGTCCACCTAAGGGATTTCGTGGAAATCATAAAGGACGAGATTAGGAAGCTCGGCGGTGTACCCTTCGAGTTCAACACCATAGCGGTCGACGACGGTATTGCAATGGGGCACTACGGTATGCACTACTCCTTACCATCGAGGGAAATAATTGCCGATAGCGTTGAGACTATGATGAACGCCCACCAACTCGACGCCCTTATCCTGCTACCGAACTGCGACAAGATAGTGCCCGGTATGATAATGGGGGCGCTTAGGGTAAACGTTCCGACCGTTTTAATATCGGGCGGTCCCATGAGGGCGGGCGAATACAAGGGGAAAAAGATAGACCTCGTTACCGTATTCGAAGGGGTTGGAAAGTTTAAAAAGGGTGAGATGGACCTCAACGAACTCCACGAGATAGAGGCGAGGGCTTGCCCATCGTGCGGAAGCTGTTCGGGTATGTTTACCGCCAACACTATGAACTGCCTTTCGGAGGTTTTGGGTATAGCGCTACCCGGGAACGGGACCATTCTCGCCTGCACCCCCGAGAGGGAAGAGCTCGCCCGTCAAGCCGTAAGGGCTCTCTTCAAGATGTTGGAAGAGGGGACAACTATCCGCGATATCATCACCTACGAGGCTATTTACGACGCCTTTGTCGCCGATATGGCTTTAGGCGGGTCTACGAATACCGTTTTGCACCTAAAGGCTATAGCCTACGAAGCGGGGGTTGACTTCCCCTTGGAGGTTGTGGACGAAATAGCCCAAAAAACGCCCAACATAGTTAAGCTTTCCCCCTCGAGACCCGACCTGCACATCGAAGATTTGGACCGCGCCGGCGGTGTAATGGCGGTTTTGAAAGAGCTTACCCGTAAAGACCCCAATCTCCTGCACCTCGATAGAAAAACCGTTTACGGAACTTTACGGGAGGCTGTTGAAAAGGCGGAGGTCAAAGACCGCGAGGTTATAAGACCTGTTGAAAATCCCTATTCGGAAACCGGCGGATTGGCTATTTTGTTCGGTTCGCTGGCTCCCAAGGGGGCGGTTGTGAAGGTTGCCGGCGTCCCGGAAAATATGCTCGTCTTTAAGGGAAGGGCGAGGGTATTCAACAGCGAGGAGGACGCCGTTAAGGCTATTCTCGGCGGTGAGATAAAACCCGGCGACGTTGTGGTTATACGCTACGAAGGTCCCCGTGGGGGTCCCGGTATGAGGGAGATGCTTTCCCCCACGTCGGCGATTATGGGAATGGGATTGGGCGATAAGGTTGCCCTAATTACCGACGGAAGGTTTAGCGGTGGAACGAGGGGTCCCGCAATAGGGCACGTTTCCCCCGAAGCGGCCGCCGGCGGTCCCATAGCTTTGGTCGAGGACGGGGACGAAATCCTCATAGATATACCCAACCGCAAATTGGATTTGCTCGTTCCCGAGGAGGAACTCGAAAGGAGGAGGAAAAACTTCAAACCCCTTAAAAAGGAAATACCCTCCCGTTGGCTTAGGAGGTACTCTATGCTCGTAACATCCGCCGATATGGGGGCTATTTTGATGGACGACCCCGAAGAGGTTTGCAAACTTTACAGGTAAACCTAAAAGGGAAAACAATGGGTATTTTCAAAAACTTTGAAAAGGTTGCCGACTCTTTGGAGGAGCAAAGCAGAAGCTTCCCACAGATACAGAGGGAAGTAGCCTTAAGAAGGGCTATCAGCACCATTTATTACGGTGTATTTTGGGAACTAAGAGAAAGGTTCCGAAATAGGGGCTATAAAATACGGGAACGGCAACCCCACATGTATTTGTTGATAAAGCTTAAAGATTTTAACCCACATGCGTATAAATGGATGGGAAGACTAAAGAAGTTTAGAGAACTCGCGGATTATCAAACCGAATGGAAACCAGATAGAAAAATCTACCTATTGGTGAAGGAGTTGGCAAATTTAATTCTTAAGGAGGTTTAAAATGCAAATTACCGTATCCCCTACGGAGGAAATAAAAAAGGAAGTTGAAAGACTACTCCAAAAGCACAACATTGAGTGGAATAATATAAAGGTTTGGGAAACTTCGGACGGCTATCTGGTGGAAATAGAAAGTCCAAACGTGGGAAACAACTTAAAGGCTATTGAACTTTCCGACAAATTGGAGGATGAACTGAAATTTATAGGGGTAAGCATAGCAATAATTCCCCAAAGTTAAAGTTTTACTTTTTTAAACCTTTAGAGGGAGGTTTTTTTCCTTTGCCCTTTTCGGTTGTTATTACCTCCTACAACTGCAAAAGGTTTATTGAAAAAGCCCTCGAAGGTGTTTATAGGCAAAGTTTATCCCCCCTTGAGGTTATAGTTATCGACGACCACTCGGTGGACGGGACTTGGGAACTCCTCCAAAGGTTAAAGGGAAAATACCCCTCCTTAAGGGTTTTTAGAAACGATAGGAACAGGGAGAGGTGCTTTTCGAGGAATAGGGGGGCCCGCTTGGCGCGGGGGAATTGGGTTTGCTTCCTCGATTGCGACGACCTTTGGGAGGACGATTACCTACAAAGGGTTGCAAACCTTATAGGGGGAAACGGTTATTCGGCGGTTTACGGGAATCCCTCTTTTTTCTTAGACCCCGAAGGGCGTATTCTTAAAAGGAAGAAAAAAACGGCGGAAACCTTCGAGGAACTGCTCTTTTCGGGGAGGGTGGGCTATCCGAGCGGGAGCTGCTTTAAACGGGAAACCTTCCTCCGTTTGGGTGGATATCTCGATAAATACCTCATGAGGGAGGACTGGGAAATCTTTTTGAGGTTTTTCCTTTCGGGGGAAAGGATTGGTTTTATTCCCCTGCACTCTTACGGGATTAGGGAGCACGGAAATAGAACCAGCAAGGGGAACGAGAAATTTCTTGAAGCCACCCTAAGGGTATATAGGGACTATGTCGGCAAAATCCCCGAAAGGTATAGGGGATTATTGGAATACCATTTGGCGGTTCAGTGTTTTAGGTTCCGAAAAAGGGGGTGCGGTGTTAAACATCTCCTAAAGGTGGATTTCAACGTTTTGAGAAACCCCAAGAGGTTTTGGGAACTCTTTAAAAGACTAATTAAGGTTTAGTTCCTCCTCCCCTCGGGGGCTCAAAATTTTTCTTTCGATGTCCCCCAAAAAGGAGTTTGTCCACCTCCATTTACATACCCAGTTTTCTTTGCTCGACGGGGCTATAAAGATTAAGGAGCTCCCCGAATACGCCTTAAAGCTCGGCTACAAGGCGGTGGCTATTACCGACCACGGCAACCTCTTCGGTTCCCATAGGTTTTATAAAGCCCTAAAGGGGGTGGGGCTCAAACCCATTATCGGGATGGAAGCCTACATTACCAAAGGTTCCCGCTTCACAAAGTTAGGAAAGGGAACGGAGGACAACTATACCGACACCCAAAACCACCACATAGTGCTCATAGCCAAAAACGATATTGGTCTTAAAAACCTTATGAAACTTTCCTCCAAGGGGTATCTCGAGGGTCTTCATTACAAACCGAGGATAGATTTGGAACTTTTGAACGAACACCGCGAGGGATTAATCTGTTTGACCGCCTGCCTTAAGGGGTTGCCAACCTATTACGCATCCCGAGGTGAGGAAAGGGAAGCCGAAAAGTGGCTCCTCAAATTGGTCGATATTTTCGGAAAGGAAGACCTCTATGTGGAACTCCAACCCCACGATATAGAGGAGCAGATAACGGCAAACCGTATTTTAGTGGAGCTGGCAAAAAAGCACGGGCTTAAAACGATAGCCACTTGCGACGTTCACTATTTAAAGCCCGAGGACAAAGCCGCCCACAACATACTTGTAGCCCTGCAGACTAAAAAGAAATATCAGGAACTCCTGCAGTCCCCTTATGGGCAAAAACTCCAAAAAATGGAACTACACTTCGCCTCCCCCGAGGAGGTTTGGAGGAGGTTTGAAAACAAATTCGACGGGTGGGAAAAAGCCCTCCTAAACACTTTAGAGGTGGCGGAAAAGGTCGCCGATAGCCTCGAGTACTTCGAAAACACCGACTACAAGATGCCCGTTTACCAAGTCCCCGAAGGGGAAACACTCGAAAGCTATTTCCGAAAGTTGGCTGTAGAGGGTCTAAAGAAGCGGATAGCGAAGGGTCAGGCGAAGGACGACCCAATCTATTGGGAAAGGCTCAACTACGAAATGGACGTTATCTCGAAGATGGGTTTCCCCGGCTATTTCCTAATCGTTCAGGACTTTATCAACTGGGCTAAGGAAAGGGGTATTCCGGTGGGACCGGGGAGGGGTTGCGTTTTACCGGAAACCCCCGTAATGTTGGGTAGCGGGGAAATAAAACCTATTAAGGAGGTAGATGTTGGGGATTTCGTTCTAACCCACAGAGGTGCGGTTCTGCCCGTACTGAACCGCTTTGAGTACGATGTGGAGGAAACCCTCGTAGAGGTCGATGTTGGAAATGAGAGGTTAACCCTTACGGAGGACCATAAAGTTTTAGCATTAAAAACCGTTCCCTGTAAGGTTAAATCGGTAAAACCTACTATTTGTAAGCCCACCTGCAATAGGTATTGCAAAGAAAAGCCTTATAAAAACTACATCCTCCAATGGTTACCCGCCTCCCAACTCCGAAAGGGGGACTTTTTGGTCTTTCCCCGACAACCCTCTATGGAAAGGGAAATAGTTTTCGACCTTTTAAGGTATGTCGAAAAGAGCAAAGCCCTCCGATGGGATGAAAACTACCTTTGGTACGAAAGGGGAAGCAACGCGTTAAAAACCTCAAAGGTTCCGAGGTTCGTTAAATTCGACCACGATTTGGCAAAAATACTCGGCTATTTCCTCTCCGAGGGGTATACAAAGGTAGACCCCAACGGGGGAGTCGTTGGTTTTGGCTTCCACAAAAAGGAAAGGAAATTCGCCGAGGAACTTTTGAAGTTATTCGAAAAGGTTTTCAACCTCAAGGGGAAAATTTTTGAATCCAAAAACCGCAACGCGATAAGGGTTGAGTTCAAATCCAAAATAGTGGCCCAATTTTTGAGAAACCTTTGTGGGGATAGGGCGACAAATAAAAGAATTCCCCCCGAAATAGTTTTAAAAGGTAAGGATGAATTTGTAAAAACCCTAATAGGCTATATGTTTCGGGGCGATGGGCATAACGGTAAAGCCGAAAGGACTACTTCTATAAACTACACCACCACATCCCCATCGTTGGCTTATCAGTTGCGGTTGCTGCTCGCCCGTTTCGGTTTTTGGGCTTCGGTTTTGAAACAAAACAGGAAAAGGGAAAATTGGAATATCCAATACAAGTTAAAACTTTCGGGAAAACAACTCCTAAGGTGGAACGAGGTTTTCAAAGATTTCCCCGTAGAGGTAAAGGGACAAAAATTCTTTAGGAACGATTCCTTCTTTGTGGACGAAAGATTTATTTACGTCAAGGTTAGGAATGTTAAAAAGGTTCCCTACAAGGGGAAGGTTTACGATATAACCGTCCCCGTTGACCACTCCTATACAACCTCCGCGGTAAGTATCCACAACTCGGCGGGAGGTTCCCTCGTCGCCTACGCCCTCGGTATAACCGACATAGACCCCATAAAGCACGACTTGCTCTTTGAGAGGTTTTTAAACCCCGATAGGGTATCCATGCCCGATATAGACGTCGACTTTTGTCAGGACCGAAGGGACGAGGTTATAGACTACGTAAAGCAAAAATACGGGAAAGATAACGTTTCTCAAATAATAACCTACAACTTCCTAAAGTCGAAGTCGGTTATCCGGGACGTTTGTAGGGCTTTCGGGGTTCCCCTCGAAAAGGCGGATAGGCTTGCAAAACTAATACCCCAAGGGGAAACCCAAGGTTCCCAGCTCTCCCTCGAGGAGATGACCGATTGGACTATGGAACAACTTAAGGAAAAATACGGCGAAAGACCCGACATAGAAGACTCCGTTCTAAAGTTCCGTCAAATGGTAAACAGCGACCCTTCCCTTAAAAGGGTTGTGGAGGTTGCCAAAAAACTCGACGGACTTGCCCGCCATACGGGTATCCACGCCGCCGGTGTCGTTATCGCCCCCGAACCCCTTATAGAGTTGACCCCCCTCTTTGCAAGGAAGGAAAAGGACAAGGAGACCAAAAAAGAGAAATTTACCATTGCCACCCAATACGATATGGCGGTGCTCGAGGAAGTCGGTCTGTTAAAGATGGACTTCCTCGGACTTAAGACCCTTACCGAACTTGACCACATGAAGAAAATGGTCAAAGAACTCTACGGAAGGGATATAAATTTCCTCGAACTCGACTATACCGACCCAAAGGTTTACGAGCTCTTAAAAAGTGGAAAAACCACAGGGGTGTTTCAGCTCGAAAGTAAGGGAATGCAAAATTTGCTTATCAGGTTAAAACCCGACCGCTTCGACGACCTTATAGCGGTCTTGGCGCTATACCGCCCGGGACCTCTTAAATCGGGACTCGTCGACAGTTTTGTAAGGCGTAAGCACGGGGAGGAACCGATAACCTACGAGTTCCCCGAGTTGGAACCTATATTGAAGGAAACCTACGGACTTTGCCTAAGCGGGGATAGCGAAATATACC
>CAZNBH010000040.1:0-6798 GCA_964571355.1 uncultured Aquifex sp. | reverse complement strand
ACCTTCATAGTTCCGAGGTTTTTACCCTCTTTTTTACCCCTTACGGCAACGGTTTCGTTTTCCATCTCTTTATCACCCACGATGAGCATATAGGGGATTTTTAAAAGTTCCGCTTTGCGGATTTTTGCCCCTAAACTTTCCTCCGAGAGGTCTACTTCCACCCTAAACCCGTTCTGTTTTAGTTTTTCGGCAACCTTTAGGGCGTAATCGTTGTGCCTATCGGCGATGGGAAGAACCACCACTTGGGTTGGTGCTATCCATACGGGTAGCAAGCCGGCGGTGTGTTCGAGCAATACCCCGGTAAACCTTTCAATGGAACCCAACACCGCGCGGTGTATCATGTAAGGGCGGTGGGGTTTGTTATCGGCTCCCACGTAGGTCATATCGAACCTTTCGGGTAGGTTGAAGTCGAACTGTATGGTCGAAAGTTGCCAGAACCTCCCTATGGCGTCCTTTACCTTAACGTCTATTTTGGGTCCGTAAAATGCCCCGCCACCTTCGTCGTAGTCGTATTCGAGACCGAGCTCCTCGACCGCCTTTATGAGGGCTTGGGTTGCAACCTCCCACTGGTGGTCGCTACCGACCGATTTTTCGGGACGGGTGGATATATAGACCTTGTACTCCTTAAAGCCGAAAACCTTCAAAATGTCGAGGGCGAATTTAAGGGCGTTTTTTATTTCCTCGTTAACCTGCTCTTCGGTGCAGATAATGTGGGCGTCGTCTTGGGTAAAGCCCCTCACGCGGAGCAAACCGTGCAAAACACCCGATAACTCGTAACGGTAAACCGTTCCGAGTTCGAAAAACCTCAAGGGGAGTTCCTTATAGCTCCTCACCTTGGATTTGTAAATCGCTATGTGGAAGGGGCAGTTCATGGGTTTCACGTAGTAGGTCTCGTTATCCATTTCCATAGGGGGGAACATGTTTTCCTTGTAAAACTCGAGGTGTCCCGAAGTTTCCCACAATACCGATTTACCCACGTGGGGGGTATAAACGAACTGATAACCCCTTTTGTAATGTTCATCCCTTAGAAAGTCCTCGAGGAGTTTCCTGTATAGTGCCCCCCTCGGGAGCCAAAGTATCAAACCGGCACCTATGTTGTTATCTATAGTGAAAAACTCAAGTTCCTTTCCGAGTTTTCGGTGGTCCCTTTTCTTTACCTCCTCGAGGAATTGGAGGTAATTTTTCAAATCCTTTTTGGTCCAAAAAGCCACCCCGTAAATCCTTTGGAGCATAGGCTGGTCGCTTTTGCCCATCCAGTAGGCACCCGCTATATGGGAGAGTTTGAACTCTCCCACCTTTCCGGTGGACGGGAGGTGGGGACCCCTGCATAGGTCTACAAAATCACCCTGTTTGTAAATGGTAATAGGTTGCCCTTCGGGGATACGGTCTATTATTTGGAGCTTGTACTTTTCGCCGAGTTCGGAAAAGAGCTTTTTAGCCTCTTCGCGGGATAGCTCTATCCTCTCGATGGGAAGGTCCCTTTTTACGATTTCCTTCATTTTTTCCTCTATCTTGGGGAGGTCTTCCTCCTTGAGGTGAACACCCTCGACCTCCACGTCGTAGAAAAAGCCGTTTTCGGTGGTGGGACCTATACCGAGGTGGACGTTTTTCCTCCCGTAGATTTCGCTAAGTGCCTGCGCCAAGATGTGCGCCAAGGTGTGGCGCATAATTTCCAAACCCTCTTTGGAACCCTTGTAGAGGGGTTTTATTTCGGCGGAAAACTCGAGGGGTGTATGGACGTCGTAAATACCACTTTCGGTGGCTTTGCTATCGCTTAAAAGTTCCTCGGAGGGTTCTTTACTTTCAACTTCCTCCAAAGGTTTTACCAAAGCCCCTATAGCACCTTTTACGTCGAGGGCTTCAAAAATTTTCCCTATAGGGGTTCCCTTCGGAAATTCGTATTCTTTCCCTTTATAGATAACCTTTATTCTCTCTTCCATCTTAGGGTTAGAAATTTTAAGTCCCACCTCTTTAAGGACTAAACGGTGTTATTAAAAACCTATGTATGGCAAGGGTTTTATTGACCAGACCCGAAGAGGACGGAAAAAAGGATGCCGAAACCTTTAAAAGTTTCGGTTTTGAAGTGGAACTTTTACCCCTTATAGGTTTTAAACCCCTCGATTTTGAAGTCCCCCGCTTGGAGGAGTTCGACTATATCTACTTTGGAAGTAAAAGGGGGGTCGAGTATTTCCTCCAAAGGTTAAAACCCGAAGATTTAAAAAAACTCCCCCCCGTGGTGGTGGTAGGAAATAAGACGGCCCAGGCGTTGGAAAAATTCGGGCTAAAACCCTTTTTGGTATTGGGAGGCTATTCGAAACAATTGGTGGAACTCGCAAAAAACGGAACACTCAAAAAGGGGAAAATCCTCGTTCCCACCGCCAAGGTTCACACGAAAGACGTTTACCTCTTGGAGGAACTCGATTTCGAAGTTGAAGTTTTACCCGTTTACGAGACCGTTTATTTAAAATACCCCCCCACGATAGTGGAAGATAAATTAAAGAGGTCGAATATAGTTATTTTCACCAGTCCGTCGACCTTTTACTCGCTATTGGAAAATTTGCAAAATCGGAAAAAGTTATTAAGGGAAAAGATAATAGTAGCGATAGGAAAGACCACCGCCAAGGCGGTGGTGGAAAGGGGTTTTGAAGTCTCCTTTGTACCCTCCCGCCCCGATATTGGGGTGCTTGCAAAGGAATTGGCGGAGGCATTTGATGGAATGGATAAAGGGAAGAACCTTAAGGGATAGGATAACCCTCGAAGGGGTAGGTATCCACACGGGAGAGATATCGAAAATCGTAATCCACCCTTCGGAAAAGAGGGGAATTTATTTTCTCCACAAAGGGGAACTCATACCCGCCCTTCACCAGTATGTGGTAAACACCTCCTTTGCCACCGATTTGGGAAAAGGAAATAAGGTTATCCGCACGGTGGAACACCTAATGGCCGCTTTTTACCTCTTGGGGATAGATAGCGCCGTTGTCGAAATCCTAAGGGGGAACGAGATACCCATACTCGACGGCGGGGCGAAGGTTTTCTTCGAGGAGTTCCAAAGGGTGGGTTTGGAAGAATTGGACCACTATTGGGAAATAATAGAGGTTGTTTTCTACCACCGCATCCAACCTAACGGAATATTTGCCGAACTATACCCCAACCCGAAGGGGATTTTTGAATTCGAAGGTGAGTTCAAATTCTTCGAAGAGAAGATTAAAAAGAAAAGGGTAAAGGTTTCCTATACCGACGGAGAAACCCCCGAAGGGGCTTTGGTCGGTGCAAGAACCTTCTGCTACGAGAGCGATGTCGAAATTTTGAGGGCAAACAACCTCGGTTTGGGAGGCTATTACGTCAATACCCTCGTTTTAAACGAAAACCTGGACAACCTAATCTATTCGACCGAGCCGGCGTATCACAAACTCCTCGACCTAATAGGAGACCTCGCGTTGGTGGGAAAAAGGATTAGGGGAAGGATTTACTCCTTCAAAGGTGGGCACAGTCTAAACCACTCCATTAGGGAATACCTATTAAAATTTGGAAGGATAATAAAACCCGAGCATACCCCTACGGGGATTTAACCACCTTGGGCTTTACACAGTTCTTTTTATAAAAACTTTCAACCTCTTTTAAAAAACTCTCCAACGGGAGTAAACCGTAGTAATAGGCGACCTTTTTAAGGGTGCAGTTAATATTACCTTTGCATGTTCTGCAATACATATTCCTATCGGCGAAGAATTTTTCCATTTCGGGACAGCTTTCGATTAGGTCTATAACGCGGGTTTTTCCGTTTATTTCCATAATTCGGTTATTATAGGATTGTCCAATAAGGGGAAAAATTGCACTAACCCACCGAACCGAGGTCCAATTTATCCCCGTACCGGTAGAGGAGTAGTTTCTTTAAATTCGGCAACTTCGAGAGGTCGGGGGTAACCTTTAGGATTTTTTCGGCGTCCTCCCTCGCTCGGAGCAACATCGCCCGGTGGTCTTCCCTCGAAAGGTCGGCAATCGGAAAGGTGAAGTAACCGCTCTGCTCCGTTCCCAAGATATTGCCGCTTCCGCGGATTTTCATATCCTCCTCGGCTATTTTGAAACCGTCGGTGGTCGAGACGAAAACGTTCAACCTCCTTAAGGTTTCCTCGTTCCCCTTCTCTTTAAGCTCGTCGGGAACGACGAGATAGCAGTAAGATTGCCTTTCCCCCCTTCCGACCCTACCCCTGAGCTGGTGGAGTTGCGCCAAGCCGAATCGGTGGGCGTCCTCTATAACCATAACGGTAGCCTCGGGAACGTCTACTCCCACTTCGACGACGGTCGTAGATACCAATATGTCCCCGTCCTTTTTAAATTCCTCCATCACCTGTTGCTTTTCGTAATCCTTCATCCTTCCGTGGAGGAGCAAAACCTTTTTATCGGGAAAGAGCTCCTTCCACTTTTTCCACTCCTCGGTTGCCGCCTTTAGGTCGAGCTTTTCGCTCTCCTCTATAAGGGGATAAATCACGTAAACCTTATTTCCCCTTTCGAGTTCCCTCCTTATGAAGGTGTAGAGCCTCTTTTTTTCGCTCTCGTAAAGGAGCTTTGTAATAACCGGTTTTCTACCGGCGGGCATTTCGTCGATGATGGAAACATCGAGGTCTCCGTAGACGGTTAGAGCCAAGGTTCGGGGAATGGGGGTTGCGGTCATTACCAAAACATGGGGGTGTAACCCCTTCCCCTTTTCCACCAAAGCCTTCCTTTGCAAAACGCCGAAGCGGTGCTGCTCGTCTATAATAGCCAAACCGAGCTTTTTAAATTCGACATCCTCCTGTATTAGGGCGTGGGTTCCCACCACTATGTCGACCGCCCCGAGCTTAATGAGGTTTTTGAGCTTCCTCTTTACCGATTGGGTTAAGCTTCCCGTTAAGAGGGCTATCCTATCGGCGGTTAAAAAGCCGGTCTCGACCAAGAATTTTTGAAAGTTTTTAAAGTGCTGTTGGGCGAGGATTTCGGTAGGTGCCAATACGGCGACCTGATAGCCCCCCTTTACAGCAGCCAAGGCGGCGGCTATCGCCACAATGGTTTTTCCGCTACCCACATCCCCCTGGAGGAGGCGGTTCATCGGTTCTTCTTTTCCCATATCGGTGAGGATTTCCTTCAAAACCCTCCTTTGGGCATTGGTCAGTTTGAAGGGGAGTTTTTCCTCGAATTGTTTTATAAATTCCTCTACATCTATCCCTATTTTGGGTGCTTTTAAGCTCTTTACCCTTCCCCTTTGGAGGAGCATTGCGAGGTTGAACACCAACAGGTCTTCGTAGACAAACCTCCTCTGGTAGGGGGTTTTTAACTCCAAGAGGTCTCCAAAATTTTCCACCGAAGGGGGGAAATGGATATTTTTAAAAGCCTCGTCTATCGAGGGAAAACCGTACTTTTCGAGGAGTTGGTAGGGGAGTATTTCGGGAAAGTAAGGGGCGAATTTAGCAACTATGTTTCCTATAGCCTTTGCCAAAGCTCTACGTTTTTGAGCCGACGAAATCTCCTTTACCTCACCGTTTCCACGGGCGTAGTATACGGGGACAATCCTCCCCACCTCGTTAGAGGTGGGCGTATATATTTCCGGATGAACCAAATACTTTTCTCCGGCGAATTGCTTTAGCTTTCCGCAAACTATCCACTCGCTACCCCGCTTAAACCTCAGCAGGGCTCTAAAATCCTTATAGCGGAATTTGAGCTTTAAAGTATCGGTTCCGTCGGTGGTGACAACCTCGTAGTTGTACAAATCCCCTTCGGGGAGTTTTTTTGTTTCCAAAACCTTTACCTTTACGCATATCTCGGTGTTGGGCTTGGCGTAGCGGATACTCTTGTTGAGCCTCCGGTCCTTATACTTGTAAGGGAAGTAATAAAGGGCATCCAATACGGTGTTTATACCCAAACCCTTTAGGAGTTTTTTTTCCTTCGCACCCAAAAAGTCGACCTTTTCTATATCCACCAAAAAGGTTTCGAAGGGTTTGGTACTCCTATTGCGGTTAATCTTAGGCTTTTGGGCAACCCTTTTTAGGATTTCCTCCAACTCCCTCAAAATGGCGACCTTTTTCTCAAACCTGTACTTGTCGAAAACCTTTAGGTCCTCCTTTATGGGGTCGTTTAGAACATCCGCCAGTAGACGGTAGAGGTAAATACCCACCCCCAGGAGGGATTTTAACCTTTGGTAGTTGTCCTCTTTTAGTTTCTCTATAGCCTTTAACGCCTTTTGGATTTTTTCCCCTTTGGTCGTTCCCATAACGGGTTAATAGAGAAATCTTAATTTTCCCCCGTAAGGTTCTCCGATAAAATACAGAAACCTATTGCGGTTTTAGTGTCCTTTACTCAAAAAATGTTAAATAGCCATTGACAAAGTTCCTTGAGCTTGTTATATATAAATAGTAGAAATCGAAAAAAAGGAGGAGGCGGGAACGATGGCAAAACTAAAACCCCTTTACGATAAAATCGTGGTAAAGGTTGAAGAATCCAAAGAGCAAAGGACCGCAAGCGGTATCATCATCCCCGACACCGCCCAAGAAAAACCCCAAGTGGGTGAGGTTATCGCCGTAGGCGAAGGTAGGCTCTTGCAAAACGGCGAAGTTAAACCTTTGCAAGTTAAAGTTGGAGACTATGTTGTTTTCAACAAATATGCGGGAACTGAAGTTGAATTGGAAGGTGAAAAGTATTTAATCCTTTCTGAAGACGAAGTTTTGGCAATTTTGGAAAAGTAATTAACAACAAATAAAAAGGAGGAGGTGTAGCGATGGGAGCTAAAAAAATTGTATACGGTGAAGAGGCTAGGGCAAAACTAAAAGC
>CAZNBH010000039.1:0-7101 GCA_964571355.1 uncultured Aquifex sp. | reverse complement strand
TCCTCCACCCTGTAGGGGATAATTAAATTCCCCATGCAAAGGAACCTAAAGGTGGCTTATCTCCTGTGGCTTTTCACCGGTTGGTGGATAGGTGGGCATAGGATTTACCTAAAAGAGGAAGGATGGTGGCTTTATCCCCTATTGTGGTTTTTAACCTTTTTTGGACTATACTTGGGACCGGGAGCTTTTACCTTCCTACTGGTGTTGGGTTTATGGATTTACGACGCCTTTAAAATCCCCAAATGGGTGAGAAAGGAGGATTAGAAGATATCGGCTATTTTGTTCAATACGAAGGGGGTTGCGAACACCGATGCCAAAAAGAGCAACGCCGCCAATCCCTGACCGCCAAAAAATCCGAGAATAACCAAAACTATAACTATATTTGCCCATATAACGCCCGAAATTCCCGCCAATAGAGCACCCATTTCTTTACCTCCTCAAGTTTTTGATATAAAAAATTATAGAAAATCAAAAGTCGAGGTCGAGGTCTAAATTTTCGTCCTCCAAGAGGGATGTATCGCTCCCCTCTTCGACTATTTCGGGGGAGAAACCGCTCTCTTCGGTGGGGTCTTTCGGCTCGAAAAGGGAAAACTTATCTATGAAGTAAGCCTCCACTATGCCGGTGGGTCCCTGCCTTTGCTTCGCCACGATTATCTCAACCTTCCCCTTTAGGTCGGGGGAAACCTCCTTTTTCTTCAGCTTTAGGTAATATTCGGGGCGGTGGAGGAATATTATTAGGTCGGCGTCCTGCTCTATTTGTCCGCTCTCCCTTAGGTCGGCGAGTTGGGGTCTTTTATCGCTTCTGTGCTCCACCTGGCGGGAAAGTTGGGCGAGGGCTATAACGGGTATTTCGAGCTCCTTTGCCAAAGCCTTTAGGCTTCTCGATATTTCGGCGACCTCCTCCTGACGGGAGGAATACTTCTTTACCCCCCTTAGCAGTTGTAGGTAGTCCACTATGAGGAGCTGAATATCCCTTTCCTTTTTCATTCGTAGGGCTTTGAGCCTCAAGTCGGTGGTGGTTAGGGCGGCGCTATCGTCTATATAGATAGGGAGCTCTTTTAATTCATTGAAAGCGGCTTCCAATATTTCCCACTCTTCCTCGGTTAGCTTCCCGAGGCGGAGGTTGTAGAGGGGTATCCTCGAGATAAATGAGAGCAAACGGAGGGCTATCTGGTCTTTAGCCATTTCGAGGGAGAAAAAGCCAACCGGTAAACCCTCCTTTTGGGCTACGTTTTTCGCTATGGAGAGGGCAAAGCTCGATTTTCCCATACCGGGTCTTCCGGCGACGATTATTAAATCCCCTTTGTGGAAACCGGTTGTAAGTCTGTCCAAATCGGGGAAACCGCTCGGAATTCCCGTTATATGGGACTCCGATTGGGAAAACCTTTCGATGGTATCCTTGAGCTCGGGAACTATATCGGCGAGGGATACGTAGGGAACTATGTCCCTCTTGGAGGAGAGTTCAAACGCCCTGTCCAACAGGAGTTCGAGGAGCTCCTCCGGGTCCTTGTGGTCCTTCGAAAGGATTTCGTGGGCGATATCGACCAATTCCCTTTTAAGGGCGTACTTTTTCAAAATTCGGCAATATTCCCTTAGGGTTTCCCTTGAACGGACAAAGTTCTCCCCGTACCTTTCGAGGATTCTTTCCTCCTCTATGTAGTCGGGGACGACCCTATGCTTTTTTAGCTCCTCGACTATTATGGGAAAGGAGAGGTTTTTCCCCTTTTCGTTCCAAAGTTTTAGGATAACCTCGAAGATTTTTTGGTTTACAACGTCGAAAAAGTGGGTTTCCCTTATCCCCTCTTCGAGGATTGTATCTATTAAATCGGGCTCCAAAAGGGCTGTTCCTATTACCGTATCCTCTATTTGGGGATTGTAGGTGGTTATCGACTGCACAAGGAGAAAATATTTAATAGCTCCCCCAAAGGTGAAAAAGAGGGGTTAATACCCAAAAAGGGGGGAGAAAAAAAGACTATTCCTTTAGAGGTTCGTCCATGGCTATGAACCATTGGGGGGTAGCCCTGAATATAACGGGGGATTTGCACCTCCAGCAGTGGGGGTAGGAGTGCTTTATATCCCCGAGCGAAGCGAGGGCATTTTTCTCCTTCAAAATTTCTATAACCCGATAGTTGGCGGGAGAGCGGACTATGCGGTAGTTGTCCTTATTCTTCCTTCCGGTCTGTTCGTAAACCCTTACCCCCCTTAGGGGTTCTATTACTTCGTCGGTGTAATAGCCTTTATCGTCGACCGGGGCAAAGGGTTCGAGCCCGTAACGCCTTCCCACGGCGTAGTCCTCGTTACCGTGACCGGGAGCCATATGGACCAAACCGGTTCCGGTATCGAGGGTAACGAACTCCGAGGGGTAGATTTTCCACATATTTTTAACCGTTTCCGGGCTTAAGAATTGGGATAGGAACTCCTTGGTGTTGAACGGATGTTTATAGGAGAGACCCACCAATTGCTCCCCTTTAACGGTTCCCAAAATTACCCCCTCGGGGAGGTTGGTCTTTTGATAGAAGTCGTCGAGAAGGTCCTTGGCAACTATATAAATTTCGTCCCCCGGTTCGAGGTTGCCCATTTCGACGAGGACATATTCGGCGTCGGGCTTTACCATTATCCCGAGGTTGGCGGGTAGGGTCCAGGGGGTCGTAGTCCAAATTATCGCGTAAACCTTTCTATCCTTTAAAAAGGGTAAAAGCCCTTCGGGGTTTTCTATTTCAAATTTGACATAGATGGAGGGGTCTTTTTTCTCGCTGTATTCGACCTCCGCCTCCGCCTCGGCGGTCGAGCAGAATATGCACCAGTAAACCGGCTTTTTACCCCTGTAGACTATCCCCCTTTCGAATATACGACCGAGCTCCCTTACCTCGGTTGCCTGATATTCGGGGTTCATCGTTATATAGGGCTGTTCCCACCTGCCGAGTATCCCGAGGCGGATAAAGTCCCTCTTTTGAACCTCAACCCATTTGGCGGCGTATTCCCTGCACATCCTGCGGAATTCCGCCTTAGGTATGTCCTCCTTGTTTATTCCCTTTTCCTTTAGGCGGTTCTCGACCTTGAGCTCTATGGGAAGCCCGTGGCAATCCCAACCGGGAACGTAGTCTATATCCTTACCCTGCATTAGCTCGTATTTGTTGATGATGTCCTTGAGTATCTTGTTGAGGGCGTGACCTATGTGGATAGGTCCGTTGGCGTAGGGGGGTCCGTCGTGGAGAACCCACATAGGCTTACCCCTACGGGTTTCCTTTATCTTTTGATAGAGCCCTTCCCAGTTTTTGGCTATTTCCGGTTCCCTTTGGGGGAGGTTAGCCTTCATGGGGAAATCGGTTTTCGGGAGGTTTAAGGTATTTTTCAAATCCAATTTTTGTTCTTTCTTTTTTTCTTCGCCCATTAAGGGTTTAATCCTATAAAGGTTTGCCCTTAGGGTTGCCAATTATAGATTTCAACCTTAAGGAGGTTCCTAAAATGCTTGAAACCGTTAAAAGGTTGGCGGAGTTCAACGCCGACCCCTACTTGGTTACCAGCCTCTATTTCAACTTCACCCCCGAGGATTTGACCAAAAACCAACTCTACCTAAAGGTGAAGGATTTAATAAAAGACTATAAAAGGTTTGTAGAAGAAAAAGCCCCTTGGGGGAAGGAGGTCAAGGAAAGCGTTTTAAAGGACCTCGAAAATATCTTGGAATTCGTAAAAAATCCCGACAACGTTTCCGGCGGTAGGGCTTTTGCAATTTTTGCCTGCGATGCGAAGGACCTCTTCGAGGTTGTAAAGCTCCCCTACGCCTACCGCAATAGGATTATGAACAACCGACACCCCCTAATAAGGGAAATCCTCGCCATAGACGAGGAATTTGGAAAGGTGGGGGTTCTTTTGGTCGACAAACACCACATAAGGTTTTTCGTAGCCGACATTACGGGGGTTAAGGAGGTCGGGGACTTCGTCGAACCGGTGTTGGTAAGGGCGCACAAATTCCACAGCGGGGGAACTTTTCTAAAAGGCGCCGAAGGGGAGAGGAGACTACAAATGCCCTCGAGGGTCGGAGCTCCGAACGTCGTAAGGCACGGGGTTGGGGAATGGCGCTTCCACCAAAGGATTAAACACGACTGGCACGCAACCTTAAAGCTCGCCGCCGATGCCGTTTTTGAGTATTGGAAGGAACACCCCTTCGACCACCTCGTGGTGGGAAGCCTCGAGGGTGAACCTATAAGGGATATAGAAAACGTTCTCCACGACTACCTTAGGAGGATTTTGCTCGGCTATATGGAGATAAATCCCGCCGAAGCGGACGAGGTTGAGGTGTGGAACAAACTCCTCGAGTTCAGAATCCAAAAGGACCGCGAGGAGGAACGGGAGATTATTAAACAACTCAAAGAGGAAATAGGTTGGGGAACCGCCGTTAACGGGTTGGAAAAGACCCTCGAGATGTTGATGCTCGGAAACGTCAGAACCTTAATAGTCAACGAGGACTTTACCAGGGAGGGTTATGTATGCAGGGGAACGGAAACCCTGTCGCTAAACGGCGAATGTCCTTCCGACAACGATAAGCCCGAGCCGGTATTCGATATAGTCGACGAGATGATAGAGGAAGCCCTCCACCAAAGGGCTAAGGTCGAGGTGATAGTCGATAAGGACCTCCAAAAGGAGGTGGACGGAACCGCCGCCCTTTTGAGGTTCAGGTTGTAACGTTTTCCATTTCCCGTTCCAATTTTTTAAACAACTCTTGGGGGATTTTTACCGGCTTTCCGTTTTTTATCACGCAATGGGTGGTTTTTCCCTTAGCCTTTAGTTCCTCCCCTACGAGGACTTTGTAGGAAAAGGAAAATTTGACCTTTGAGAGTTCCTCTATCGAAAGGATTACCTCGACGAGGTCGTCGTAAAAAATGGGTCTCATATACTTGGCAAAGGCGTCTATTAGAACAACTTCGTAGCCGAGTTTACGGAGTTCCGAATAGGGGAAACCCAAATTCCTCAAAAACTCCCCGCGGGTTTCCTCGAAAAGCCTAAAATAGTTCGAGTGGTGCATAAAACCCTGCGCGTCGGTTTCGTAAAATTGCACCCTCCTCTTGTAGGAAAACATTCACGTAACCTCGTCTATCTCCTCTAAGGGATTTTTAGTTTCGCAAGAACCCCCTATAGCGGTTTGACTTAGGTCAACGTTGGGGCAATAAAGCCTGCAGAAAACGAAAACGACCAATCCCAAAACCAATCCCCAAAAGGTGACCATAAACAGAAGAGCACCCCCGTGCATCTTACGAACTATTTTAAATGTTCCTCAAGCAGTTTTTTTGCCCTGTTCAACTCCTGGAGTTCCAAAACCTTTATAGCCTCCCTTAGTTCCTCCTCGAGGGTTTGGAAGGTTCCCTTTTGGCGGATTTTTTTGTTTATAATCCCCAAGTAGGGTTTTTTATCGAAGAGGTCGACCACCTCGGGAACTCCGAAAAAGGGGTTTTCCCAATAGAGGTTGTCGAAAACGCAACACAAAAGGGCGTAATCCTCCTCGGTGTCGAGGGTCACCCTGATGTCGGGGCGGTAATACTCCCGCGGAGCGGGCACGTATTCGACCTTAAATTTTTCCTTCGCCGTTCGGTAGAGGTAGGGGCAAACGTGCTCCCTATCCGATTCGAGGGTGGCGCATCGGTGGGCTTCCTCGAGGGCTTTGAAGGTGATGACCTCGACGTCGAAACCCCTCGGATACCCCTCGTTTCGGGTGTAGTCGGCGCCCGTTTTTAAATGGTGTTCCACCACGAGGTCTATTACCGACGGGTCGATGCAGGGACAATCGGAGGTAATCCTCACAACCACATCCAAGTTGTGTTCCTTTGCGGCGTAATAATACCTCGAAAGGACATCTTTCTCCGAACCCCTAAAGGTTTTTACCCCCTCCTTTTCCGCAACATGGACTATTTTTAAGTCCTCCTCCTTTGTGGTGGTGGCTACTATTATTTCCTCCACCTTTTGGGATTTCTTTACCCTCCTTATTACCTGCTCGAGTACCGTAATACCCGACCCGTAGGGGAGCTCGAGTAAAACCTTGCCGGGGAGGCGACTTGAACCGGTCCGCGCCTGGATTATAGCCCCTATTTTCGCCATCAAAATAAAGGTTGCCAAAAACTTCCAAACCCCTTAAGGGTTTTGAAAAATACCTTTTTCCCTTAAATGGAACGTAAAAATTGCCCCTACGTGGTCGAGCAAATAGTCCGACCGACCGGTATACCCGACCCCGAGGTGGAGGTGAGACCCACCGAGAATCAGCTCGAGGATTTGATTAAAGAAATAGACGCCCGCCGAAGGCGGGGGGAAAGGGCTTTGGTTCTAACAACCACCAAAAAGCTCGCCGAAAAGGTCGCCGACTACCTCACCGATAGGGGAATAAGGGCTAAATACCTCCACTCCGACCTCAACGCGATAGAAAGGGCAAAAATTATCAAAGAGCTACGGGAGGGAAAGATAGACGCCATAGTGGGGGTAAACCTATTAAGGGAGGGTTTAGACCTGCCGGAGGTTTCGCTGGTCGCCATTTTGGAAGCCGACAAGGAGGGATTTTTAAGAAGCTATAGGAGCCTAATACAGATAATAGGTAGGGCGGCGAGGAACGTAAACGGGAAGGCTATCCTCTACGCCGATAGGATTACCCCCTCGATGAAGAAGGCTATAGAGGAGACCGAAAGGAGGAGAAAAATCCAACTCGAATACAACAAAAGGCACGGTATAAAACCGAAACCCATAAAGAAGAAGGTAGTAAGCCTCCTCTCGGTGGAGGGTTTGGACTTGGAAACCAAATTGGGGGAGGGGGAACTTCAAAAGTTCCGTTCGGAGGAGGATGTATTAAAGGAAATATCCAAACTCGAAAAGGAGATGTGGAAAGCCGCCAACAATTGGGAGTTTGAAAAGGCGGCAAAGTTGAGGGACAAAATAAACGCCCTCAAAAGGCTCGTCGGTTTGGCTTAAGCCTCCAATTCCATTTCTTTAGGCATTTCGAGGATAATCGTATAGGCGACGAGAAACCCGTCGAAACCGTGTTCCTTTGTGTAGTTGACCTTAATGTCCTTTACCACCGCCCCGCTCTCCTGAAAGGTGTCGAGAAGCTCGTTTAGCCTCATT
>CAZNBH010000038.1:0-7191 GCA_964571355.1 uncultured Aquifex sp. | reverse complement strand
TTTTGGGATTTATCCATTTCGCACCTATTACGATTTCGTCTATGGTTTTGGGGTCGGAGGGTTCTATTCCGTAGCGTTGGAAGTAAGCCGCTATCGTCCTTATCATACGCTCGTAGTATTTGGGGAACCTTTCGCGGGTTTCTGCGTTCAAATCTTCCCAACTTAGGGAGTAGGGTTCTATTAACCTCTTTAGTTTTTCGGCAAAGGCCTCCAGGTCGAGTTTCGAGAGAACCTCTTTAACGATTTCGGCACCTATACCGTGCTCGTATTTGTCCTCCAAGGAGAAGGCGTATTTATTTTGGTATTCCTCCTCGTTAACTATGTGGAGCTTAACCCACTTGGTTTCCCCCAAATCGTTTAGGGGAATGCTCTTTTCGTCCTTTTCAAATTCCTCGTTTTCCTCGTCATCGGCGGGATATTCGATTACCAAATAGTTTTCGAAGTAAATAACCTTTTCCGCATCCCTGGTGGATAGGTTCAAAAGGGATGCTATCTTGGAGGGGGATGACTTTAAAAACCAAATGTGGGATACTGGAGCCGCGAGGTCTATATGACCGAAGCGTTCCCTCCTTACGTAGCTGCGGGTAACCTCAACCCCGCAACGGTCACAAATAGTTCCTTCGTATTTTTTTCCTTTATACTTTCCGCAAAGGCATTCGTAATCCTTTATAGGTCCGAAAATTTTCGCGCAAAATAGACCATCTTTTTCGGGTTTGAAGGTTCTATAATTAAGGGTTTCGGGTTTTTTTACCTCCCCGTGGGACCAGGATAAAATCTCTTCGGGGGAGGCAATCATCAATTTAATCGCATCAAAGGGTAAAATCCCCTTTTTACCCATTATGTTAAACCTCCAAAATTTTCTAAATTAGGTTCGAAAAAGGGAAAGAATATAAACCGTTATTAGAAAAGATTTTTCTTTTCTTCCTCTTCTTCCCTAATCTTGACCTGGTCGCAACCTACGGATTTACCCTCGTCGAAGTTTATACATCTAACGTCGAGGGCTAAGCCCTTTAGTTCCCTAACGAGGACTTTGAACGATTCGGGTAATCCGGGGGTGTAAACATACTTACCGTTTACTATAGCCTCGTAAACCTTGGTCCTACCTTCTATGTCGTCCGATTTAACGGTGAGCATTTCCTGAAGGGTGTACGCCGCACCGTGGGCTTCGAGAGCCCAAACCTCCATCTCACCGAGACGCTGACCACCGAATTGAGCTTTACCACCCAAGGGCTGTTGGGTTACGAGGGAGTAAGGACCGGTAGCCCTTGCGTGTATCTTGTCGTCAACCATGTGGATGAGTTTGAGCATGTGCATGTATCCGACGGTTACCTCCATATCGAAGGGCTCGCCGGTTCTCCCGTCGTAGAGGGTGACCTTTCCGCTTTCGGGTAAGCCGGCCATTTTGAGAAGGGTTTTAATCTCCTGTTCCTTAGCCCCTTCGAAAACGGGGGTGGCCATCGGAATACCTTTTTTGGCGTACTCTTTAACCACTTCCTTAAAGCTTTCGTCGTCGAGGCTGTTAAGCCATTCTTTGATTTCCTCGGTGAGTTTACCGCTTTTATCGCCAACGGAGTAAATTTCCAGTATCTTTTCGGTTATCTTTTCTCGGCTCAAGCCCTCTTCGAGCATTTTGCCGAGCTGTTCGCCCAGTTTTTTGGCGGCAAATCCCAAGTGGGTTTCAAGAATTTGCCCGATGTTCATACGGGAGGGAACACCCAAGGGGTTTAGAACTATATCGACCGGAGTACCGTCTTCGAGGAAGGGCATGTCCTCCACGGGTAGGACTACGGAGATAACACCCTTGTTTCCGTGCCTACCCGCCATTTTATCCCCTACTTTTATCTTCCTCTTTTGGGCTATGTAGATTTTAACGAGGGTGTTCACACCCGGCTTTAGCCCTCCCTTTTCGAGCTGTTTCCTCTTTTCCTCGTATATTCTGTCCAATACCCTCGTTTGGAGTTTAAACCTTTCGGTTATTTCTTTAACCTTTTTGAGGACTTCCTCATCCTTTATGAACTTCGCGGGGTTAAGGCTTATTACGGGTAAAACCTTGCCGACGTTTTCCTCGGTAATGGGTTCACCCTTTTTAAGGATTACCGTTTTCCCAACCTTAACATCCTCATCGAGTGTTAGTCCTATTAACAACTCCTTGAGGACGATGTTCCTACCTTCCAATAGTAGTTGTTTTTTCTCCTCGTATTCCTTTTCGAGTTTTTCCTTTTCTTCCGCCAATACGTCCTGAACGAGTTTATCCTTTGAGTCTTTATCCTTCCTTACGAAGACCTTAACGTCTATAACTGTTCCCTCCAATCCGGGGGGACAACGCAGGGAAACGTCCTTAACGTCCTTGGTCTTTTCTCCGAAAACGGCTTGCAACAGCTTTTCCTCGGGAGTGAGTTGTCCTTCCTCTTTAGGGGCAACTTTTCCAACGAGGATATCACCCGGTCTTACATAGGTTCCAACCCTTACTATTCCGTACTCGTCGAGGTGGGCTATAGCCTTTTCGGAAACCCCGGGGATATTTCTGGTTATCTTTTCATCGCCGAGTTTGGTCTCCCTCGCCTCTACTTCTAACTCCTCTATATGGATGGAGGTGTAAACGTCCTCTTTTACCAACCTTTCGGAGATAACTATTGCGTCCTCGAAGTTGTAACCCCTCCACGGCATAAAGGCAACCAAAACATCCTTTCCGAGGGCGAGTTCTCCCCTTTCGGTGGAATATCCATCGGCTATAACTTCCCCTTTCTTAACCTTTTGTCCCGGTCTCACAAGGGGTTTTTGGTTCAAACAGGTATCTTGGTTGGTTCTTTGGAACTTCCTAAGTTCATAAATGTCTATACCCAAATCGTTGGGGTCGTCGAAGTTTATCTCATCGCGGTTTACCCTGATAACGATTCTTTCGGAGTTGGCCTCTTCAACAATTCCCCCCCTCTTTGCGACCACTACGGCGTGGGAGTCCCGAGCTATTACCTTTTCCATTCCGGTACCCACTATGGGGGAGGAAGTTCTAATTAGGGGTACCGCCTGACGTTGCATGTTCGACCCCATCAATGCCCTGTTTGCGTCGTCGTGCTCGAGGAAGGGTATTAGGGAAGAGGAGGGGGAAACAACCTGCTTAGGTGATACGTCCATGTAGTCTATCTGCTTGGGATTGTTGATAATGTGTATGTCGCTCTTCCACCTTACGAGGATTCGGTCGGAAATAATGTTTCCCTCTTCGTCGGTGGGGGAATATTGGGCTATAAACTTATCCTCCTCCTCATAGGCTGCTAGCCATTCCACTTCGTCGGTAACCTTTCCGTCTTTAACCTTTCTATAGGGGGTTATTAAGAACCCGTATTCGTTTAACTGCGCAAATACGGTTGGAGAGGTAACCAAACCGATATTTTGCCCTTCGGGGGTTTCTATGGGACAAATCCTACCGTAGTGGGAGGGGTGAACGTCCCTTATTTCAAACTTGGCACTTTCCCTGGTCAAACCGCCGGGTCCCAAGGCGGACATACGCCTTTTATGGGTTAAACCGGTTAGCGGGTTGGTTTGGTCGAGGTATTGCGATAGCTGCCCCGTTTTGAGGAAGTCCATTATGGTCGAGGTGATATGCCTCGGGTTGATGAGGTCTTGCGGTCTTAGGTCGGGGTTTCCTATGTTTACGATGTTCGCCTTGTCCCTGAAGCCCCTTTCCATACGGGCCACACCCATACGGGCTTGGGCTTCGAGGAGTTCTCCAACCGGTCTAACCCTACGGTTCCCGAGGTGGGCTACGCTGTCGGTTTTATCCCTCTCAAAGCGGAGGTCTATCAGCTTTTTAACTATCGCTATGAGGTCGTACCACTGCAAGAAACGGGCTTCGTCCTCGGTGTAATCTTTAACGGGTATTTCCTTTATACCGGCGTCGAAAAGTTTTTGGGCCAATTCCTTGGTTACCCTTGTTCCTTCTCTGTAAACCTCACCGTTTACCTCAATATCTTTGGCCAACGCAAGGGGGGGAATGGTGTCGAGTATTTCCACATCGGCGGGTTTCAAAACCTTTGGCAATTTGTGAACACGGGCGTTTAGCTTGACCCTACCGACGTGGGAGAGGTCGTACCTGTGGAGGTCGGCAAAATAAGCCCTCCAGTAGTTGCGCGCCCTTTCGGCGAGGTTTTCGAAGGTAAGGGTTATAGGTTCGAGGGGTCTGAGCTTTTTATAAATTTCGATTTTTGCGTAATCGGCAAAGCTAAATCTCGCCGGAACCCTTACGGGGGAAGCGTTTTCGGGGGATTTTACGGTGGTTTCCTTTATTACGGTTTCCAAGGGGATTTTTGCCCAAGGGGATTTGGTAGCCTCGCTGTTGGAAACGGCGGTTATATAAACGATTTCATACCTATCGTCCGAAAGAAGCCTTTTGAGCTTTCCGATGTTTTCTATGTAACGTTCCTCTATAAACTCCTCTTCGGTTTGGATATCCTGAACAAAAGCCTTATAACGGATTATTGCAAAGAGGTTGTATCCCTCGAGGTCTTCGAGGGAAAACTCTTCCCCGGTGGTGGCGTCCACAAAAGCCCCATCTTGGAAGAAAAGTTTTTTAGTTCCGGGGTAGAAGTGCTTAAGTATGTCATAAGCGGTTTCGAGACCCCAAGCCCTTAGGACAAGGGAACCGCTTAGTTTTTTCTTGTTTAACCTCGCGTGGAACTCGTCGGAGGTGGAGGTGAGCTCAAATTCTACCCTTATCCCTTTGTCGGAAACAACCGAACCCCTGTAAATCTTCCTCGCTATAGGACCCTCTTTGGCCCTATCCTCTTTGATTTCGTAAAAGAGACCGGGTGAGCGGATTAGCTGGTTAACTATAATCCTCTCAGTTCCACCTGTTATAAAGGTTCCCTCTTCGGTCATTAAAGGAACTTCGCCGAAAAATACCTTACGGGGAGGTCTTACCCACCATCTAACCCCGTCTTTGTCAACTTCTATATGACCTTTTCCTTTAGGAGGTTCAAAATTTTCATCCTCAACGCGGGTGGCAACCTGCAACAGAACCCTCAAAGGTGCGGAATAGGTTAGACCTTTTTCCTTGCACTCGAGGGGGGTATAGGGTTTTTTCCAAACGAGGTAAATCCTCTTATTTTCCTTTTCCAAGCAACGGGGGCATATCTCCCCGGGACCCCCCAGTTCGGTTTCCCCGGGTTTATACCCGCAAACGGGACATTCCCAGTCCCCTATTTCGTATCCCAAATAGCGGATTTCTACCCTTTCGTTGGGGTCTCTAAGCGGGAAGGTAACCCTAAAGAGGTTCTCCAATCCGGTTTTTTTCCTCTGCTTGGGATTTACATCCTCTTGTAGGAACCTCTTATAGGAATCCTTAGGTATTTTCAACAAATAAGGTATGGGAACCAAAGTTTCCTTGGAGCCGAAAAACTTCCTAGGAAGGGGTTCGTTGGTCTTAAAAGTGGCTTTTTTTTCGGTCATATTGTTGCTTCCCCTCATGGTTGGAAACGCAACCGAATAATTATAAATCGGAAAGGGAGGACTTTCAAGGGGTTAAGGCAAATTTGGTATATTATAACTCTTAACCAAAGCTTTCGCCAAAAGTTCCCACCCGTTGACCAAAACGAAGAGTATCAACTTTAGAGGAAGGGATATAACCGTCGGTGGGAGCATAAAAATACCCAACCCTATAAGGATTGTTGCGACAACGACATCGATAACCAAAAAGGGTAGGTAAAGGAGAAACACTATTTCGAAGGCGGTTTTTATTTCGCTCACCATATAGGCGGGAATCAAAACCCTCCACGGGATTTTATCGGGGGTTCTATCCTTGTAGGGGATGTTTGCCATATCCATAAAAACCTTTAGGGAACTCTTTTGGGTGTTGTAAATCATAAATTCCCTTATAGGTTGGGAAGCCCGTTTTATAAACTCTTCGTCGGTAATTTCGTTTTTCACATAGGGGATAAAGGCATCGGTGTAAATCTTTTGAAAAATCGGGTACATAATGTAGAAGGTCAAAAAGAGGGCGAGGGAAATTATCACCTGATTGGGAGGAATCGTAGGCGTTCCTATCGCCTGTCTTACAAGGGCCAAAACTATTACAATCCGAACAAAGGTAGTAAACATTATCAGTAACGAGGGGGCGAGGGACAGTATTGTTAAAAGGATTAACAGCTTTATAGGCGTTGCAAGCTTTACCCCCTCGGTGGCAATATTGATGGTCAAGTCGTGAGCCATTATTAATCCTCTATAGTGGAAATTTTCCTAAAACCCCCACCTTTGGAGTATCCCCATACCTCTATGTAGACCCTTTTTGGGGTTTTTATTTCCACAAAGAGTAAGTAACCTTCCCCCATGAAGGGGAGAACCTTTTTTATCCTCACCTCGTGGGTGTCGGAAATTTTTACCGTTCCCTCGGTTAGGAAAAGGATGTTCCCGTATTTCCTTTTTAGGAAGAGTACAAAGCTTCCCAATAGGGCTATAAAGATTACCGTTCCCGCGTAGAGGTAGAGGAAAAAGGAACCTTCAAAGGGCATGATTACATCGTTTGGACCACGAACGAGGTGAAGTAAACGGCTTTTACCCCACCCTGTGGTAGTATGGCGTTTAACCTTTTGAGGATTTCTATTTTCAAGCGTTCTCTCCCTTCGGGGGTTTTAATGTCCTTGTAGTACTTGCTACTGATGAGGTCTATAACGGCATCCTTCAAGGCGGGCATATATTCGTTAACCTGATTTTGGACTTTTTGATTCGTAACCTCTATGGTGATTGATACCTTTACAAACCTCTGCACGTCGGTATCGGCGAGGTTAACCACAAAATCGCCGAGTTTGACAAATATACCCGGCTTAGCCAACTCCTCCAATTCGGGCGGCGGTTTGGGTTTTTCCTCCGTTTTGTTACCGGTGGCATTTGCCGAAGCTAATTTTTCCTCTTTAGGTTTTTTTAAAAAGAAAAAGTAGTAAGCCGCACCACCTCCGGCGGCTCCAAGTATCAAAATCAACAAAAGCAAAAGGATTAATTTCTTTTTACCTCCGCCTTTGCCACCCTCTTCAACCGGCTGCTGTTGTTCTTCAGCCATCTAAGCCTCCTTAACGTTTTAGGTTAATAGTTGTATCCAAAATGGTTTGACCCGTTTGAATAACCTTGGCGTTAGCCTGATAAGCCTTTTCGGCGGTAATCATATTTATCAATTCTTCGGCTACGTCCACGTTGGAGAGTTCCAAA
>CAZNBH010000037.1:0-7227 GCA_964571355.1 uncultured Aquifex sp. | reverse complement strand
TTGGGGGTGTAATCGAGGTCGCATTCGGGGTCGGGGTACTCGTAGTTTATCGTAGGCGGTATTACACCCTCTTTAAGGGTCAAAACGGTAGCCACGGCTTCCACACCGCCGGCGGCTCCAAGCAGGTGACCTATCATCGATTTGTTGGAAGAAATCTTCAACCTATAGGCGTGCTCGCCGAAGACCTTTTTAATAGCCTTCGTTTCCGTTTTATCGTTTAGCGGTGTAGACGTTCCGTGGGCGTTGATGTAATCAACCTCTTCGGGAGAGATACCGGCATCTTCCAAAGCCATTCTCATACAGGCTGCGGGACCCTCGGCGCTTTCGTCGGGGGCGGTAATGTGGTAGGCGTCGTCGGTAGCCCCGTACCCCACCAGTTCGGCATAGATGGGTGCCCCCCTCTTTAAGGCGTGCTCGAGCTCTTCGAGAATCAATATTCCCGCACCTTCCCCCATTACAAAGCCGTCCCTTTTGGCGTCGAAGGGACGGGAAGCCTTTTGAGGCTCGTCGTTGCGGGTCGAGAGAGCCCTCATAACGGCAAAGCCGGCAACCCCGAGGGGGGTAATGGCCGCCTCCGCACCACCCGCCACCGCTACGTCTATCATTCCGTCCTTTATAAGCTTGTAGGCATCCCCTATGGAGTGGGTCCCGGTGGCGCAAGCCGATACCACGCAGTAGTTCACCCCTTTAAAGCCGAACTTGATGGCGGTAAGCCCCGCTATCATATTGGAAATCCCGTAGGGGATAAAGAACGGCGAAACCCTACGGGGACCCCTCTTTTTTAAAACCTCGTGTTGGTCCTCTATATCCTTTAATCCACCTATGCCGGAACCTATAATTACACCCACGCGGGATTTATCTATATCCGATTTATCCAAACCGCTATCGGTTATAGCCTGCATCGCCGCCGCTACGCCGAACTGGATATAGCGGCTTATCCTCTTAGCCTCCTTTTTGTCGAAGTAAAGGAGGGGGTCGAAATCCTTAACCTCTCCCGCTATTTTGGAGGGGAGGTCGGGGTATTGTTCGACGTCGAAATTTACCTTTATCCTATCTATCCCGGAAACACCGTTTACCAAATTTTCCCAAAATGTTTTAACGTCGTTACCTATAGGGGTTACAGCCCCCAGCCCGGTTATTACAACCCTACGGTTTTTATTTCCCATGGAACCGACCTCTTTAGGAGATTGTAAGCGAAAGAAAAGACCCGAAGGAGGGAATGAAATTTATGGGAAAAAACTTAAGCCTGACCAACTTTTTCTTTAATGTAGTTAATGGCGTCCCCTACGGTTTTGATTTTTTCGGCGTCCTCTTCGGGG
Organism: uncultured Aquifex sp.; assembly: GCA_964571355.1. GTDB lineage: Bacteria > Aquificota > Aquificia > Aquificales > QOAS01 > QOAS01. The sequence goes on along the minus strand of CAZNBH010000037.1, from coordinate 5,908 downwards.
ATTTCGATACCGAACTCCTCTTCGAGGGCCATTATCAACTCAACAACGTCCAAAGAATCGGCTCCCAAATCATCGACGAAAGACTTTTCGGGGGTAATATTTTCCTTAGGTTCCCCCAATTGGTCTGCTATAATTTCAATAACCCTTTGTTCGATATCTGCCATTTTCTACCTCCTATAGGTTTTGGTTTCTAATATTTTACCCAAAGGGTTGCCAATGAAAGGGGGAAACTAATCCCCTTAATGTTGCTAAAGGGGAAAAAAATCCTTTTGGGGATAACCGGTGGCATAGCCGCCTATAAGGTTTACGAGCTCATACGGCTCCTCACCAAGGAGGGGGCTTTTGTAAGAACCGTTTTAACCCCTTCGGCGTTGGAATTTGTATCGCCAACAGTATTGGCAACTTTAACCGGAAGTCACCCCCTTTGGGAGTGGGACTACAAAAACCCCTTAGCCCACATAGAGTTAGCCCGCTGGTGCGATGCGTTCCTCGTAGCCCCGGCAACCGTTAACACCATTTCCAAACTCGCCCTCGGGTTGGCGGACAACCTCCTAACCGCCACGTGGCTCGCCTGCTCCAAACCCCGAATAGTGGCCCCCGCCGCCAACACGGTTATGCTGAACTATCCCCCCGTAAGGGAAAACTTGGAGAAGTTAACCTCCATAGGTGTGGAAATAGTTCCACCCGATAGTGGTTTATTGGCTTGCGGGGAACTCGGGGAGGGAAAACTCGCCGATGTAAACCTCCTAAGGGACTACATAGTAAAGGCTCTAACCCCCCAAAGGTGGAGGGGAAAAAAAGTTTTAATCACCTTGGGGGCGACAAAGGAGTATTTAGACCCCGTGAGGTTCCTATCCAACGGCTCGAGCGGAAAAATGGGATTGGCACTGGCAAAGGCTATCTTCTACCAAGGGGGGAAACCAATCCTCCTGGCGGGCGATACGAAGGTCGAAATCCCCAAGTGGTTCGAAACCCACAGGGTGGAAACCACCGAGGAGATGTTAAAAAAAGCCCTCGAGATTTTCCCCGAAGTGGACGCGGTTCTTATGAACGCCGCCGTAGCCGATTACCGATTTTCCAAAACCTACGGCGGGAAGTTGAAAAAGAAGAGCGAAAAACTGTTGGTGGAACTCGAACCCACCCCCGACATCCTCAAGGAGTTGGGCAAAAGAAAGGAAAGGCAGCTGCTGGTCGGATTTGCGGTCGAAACCGATAACCCCGAAGGGCACGCCCTTGAAAAACTTAAGAGGAAAAACCTCGACGCTATAGTGGTGAACCCGACCCAAACGATGGGTAGCGACCATTACGAGGGGGTTCTCCTAACCCGAACGGGATTGAGGGAGGAGATAAAAACCCCCACCAAGGAGGAAGCCGCGCTGAGGATAACCCAAAGGGTTGCGGAGATATTTTTCCCTTAAAAGGGGGACTTTCAAATGTCCAAGAGGAGGAAGGGTTTTAAAGACCTGAAACCCACAACCGGATTGGTAAAAAACGCCCTTTTCAACATTTTGGGGAATATTTCGGAGTTGCGCTTCCTCGACCTATTTGCGGGAACGGGGCAGATAGGTCTCGAGGCGGAAAAAAGGGGGGCGGAGGTAACCTTTGTAGAAATCCACAAAAAGAGGGCGGAGGACATAAGGAGGAAGACCAAAAGGGGAAAGGTCTACACGGGGGACGTCTTAAAGGTTTTACCCCGTTTGGGTGAATACGAAATAATCTTCGCCGACCCCCCTTATAGTTACGACAAGTACAAACAACTCCTAAGGGAGGCTTCGGAACACCTAACCGAGGGGGGAATTTTGATAGTCGAACACTTTAAGAAGGTCGATTTAAAACCTCAAACCCCGAAGGGTTTGGAGGTTGAGGAGGAGAGACCTTACGGGGATACCGTTTTAACCTTTTTCCGCAAAAAGGAAGTAGACTAAATAAGCGATGCTAAACCTTTCGGAGGGAGAGTTTCTTCAACTTTCGAAGGAATACAACGTAATCCCCCTCTACACGGAATTCCTTGCGGATATAGAAAACCCTTTAACGGCTTTCCTAAAAATAAAGGACCTCGGAAGGTTTCCCTTCCTCCTCGAGAGCGTCGAAGGGGGCGAACGGTGGGGGAGATATTCGTTCCTCGGCTACGGTGGGAGCTTTTACATAAAGACCAAGGGGCACTATTACGAGATTTACAACCGCGGGAGTGCCGAGTTTGGGGAATTCGCCGACCCCTTGGACGTTTTAAGACCCCTTATAAAAAACTACAAGCCCTTCGGGGATAAGAACCTCCCCCGCTTCTGGGGAGGGCTGGTCGGCTATATCGGCTACGACACCGTAAAATTTTGGGAGCCTGTTCCCGACAAAAACCCCGACCCGATAGGTTCGCCCGACATCTTTTTGGTACAAACCGACCTGCTCGTTATCTTCGATAACCTCACCTCCAAACTTACCGTTCTAAAACCGGTGGTAATCCCCGAAGGGGCAAATCCTTTGGAACTCTACAAGGAGGCAAAGGGGGAAATAGAAAGGGTTGTAGAGACCTTAAAGCAACCCCTCCCCGAAAGGGAATTTTTTCCGATACCCCCCAAAACGTTGGAGGTCGACTTTTCCGCCTGGAGGAGCAACTTTACAAAGGAACAGTTTGAGGAAATAGTAAAAAGGGCTAAGAGGTATATAGAGGAGGGGGACATCATACAGGTGGTCTTATCCCAAAGGTTCAGAAAGAGGTTAAGAACAAAACCCGAAAACCTCTACAGGGTTTTGAGATATCTAAACCCATCCCCTTACATGTTCTTTTTAAAATTCGACGACCTCCACGTGGTGGGGGCATCTCCCGAGGTTTTGGTCCGCCTCGAGGGAAAAAGGATAGAAACCCGTCCCATTGCGGGAACCCGCCCGAGGGGGGAAACCCCTTTGGAGGATAAGGAATTGGAAAGGGACCTCCTATCGGACGAGAAGGAAAAGGCGGAGCACATTATGCTCGTCGACCTCGCCCGCAACGATGTGGGAAGGGTCGCCAAGGCGGGAACGGTAAAGGTGGAAAGCCTGATGAGAATAGAGCGCTACTCCCACGTGATGCATATAGTCTCCGACGTTTCGGGGGAACTTAGGGAGGATAAGGACGTCCTCGACGTAATAAGGGCGACCTTCCCCGCCGGAACGGTGAGCGGAGCCCCCAAGGTTAGGGCTATGCAAATAATAGAGGAGCTAGAAAACGAAAGGAGGGGGATTTACGCCGGTGCGGTGGGTTATATCTCCTTCCAGGGGAATACCGACCTCGCAATAGCGATAAGAACCGCCGTTATAAGGGGTAACGAAATCTTTGTTCAGGCGGGGGCGGGAATAGTTGCCGATTCCGTCCCCGAGAGGGAGTGGGAGGAAACCCGAAACAAGGCCAAAGCCCTCATAAAGGCGGTGGAAATAGCCGAAAAACTAACCTTTTAAGGTTTTCAAATTTAAAAATCGACCCTTTGTAGGAACTTAAGTTTCCCCTTCCCTTTTTAGGAACCGCTTATAGATTTAACTTCCCAAACAGGGATAGCAAAAAGGAGGGAAACCGATGGCTGTAAAAGAGGTTAAGGATATATTACCCGACGGATTAGGGGTTAACGTTATCGAAGGTTGGCACGTCGTAAGGTTGGATAAAAAGGCTTTAAACCAATTCGGGGAAGAAAAGGAAATTTGGAAATCGTTGAGACTTTTGGAGGAACCCACCTTTTTAAAACAAACGGTGGGGTATATAGGGGCGTTTAATAACCGCTTTTTGGTTTCGAGGATAGACCCAGAAACCGGAAACACCGACCAAACCACCGTAGAGTTTCCCATAAGGGACGTCGATACCGACCTCAACCACTTCTATATAACCACCACCGACAAAATCTACAAATGCGAGGAAAACCGCTTTTTCCCGAAAGAGGATTACGAGCTCAAGCTCGTCGAAAGTATGGACAAAGGCTTTAAAAGCATCTCGATAACCCCCGACCACATATTTCTCGTAAGCGAAAACAAGGTTTACAAACTGAACAAAAGGGGAGGGATAGAAAAGGAAATAGACCTTCCCGAAGCTATTCTTATAAGGGCGGATGCCGAGGCGGTTTATGTAATAACCGATGACAACCGTCTGCTTGTAATGACCCCCGACTTAGAGGTTCAAGCCCACAACACCTTTGAGGGGGCTGTAAAAAAATTCGAGGTGGGACCCTTCTTTATATACCTGCTTACCGATAAACACTTCAACGTTTACACCAAGGTTAACGCCGAAAGGATTGCCCACGTAGAGGATGCGGACCATTACACCACCTTCGGGGTTGGGCTAAATCATCTTTACTTCTTCAACGAAAGAGAAAAAGCCCTCGAGGCGGTTCCCAAAAGGGATTTACTAGAAGCCGGTTACGGAGAAATACCTTTACAGGTACTTATGGAGTACATGCTGGCGGCTCTAATGCTCATCGAAAAGATAACCGGCAAAAAGGCTCATATCCACGTAAAGGAAGGATACTTCCACATCCATATAGGGGATAAGACCATCGACTTCGAGCAGTTTATTAAGCACCTATCGAAGGTATTCCCCGAGACCTACTACTTCTTCTACAACAAAGGTTATACCCGTTATCTCCTTACCTTCGGTAAGGAGTGCAATATCCTCGGTGTTACACCCGAAAAAGGGAAGCTCGAAATCGATATAACCCAATACGGGGATATATTGGAAAGGAACTACTTTGTAAAGCAGAACATAGACCTCCTAAAGGAAACCGTAGAAAGGATAATTAAGGAATTAACCTAATCGAGGTTGCGGCGAAGGATACTTATCTCGTTGAGGTAGTCTTTAAGTTCTTCCCTTTTTTGGTCTTTTATAAGTTTTTCCAACCTCTCGATGGATTTTTTAAAGGCTTCCAACCCCTTTAGGACGTTGTCCGAATTCTCGATAAAGATATCCCTCCACATGGTGGGGTCGGATGCCGCTATCCTCGTAAAGTCCTTAAAACCGGCTCCCGGATACTTAAAGAGGTTTACCTTTTCATCCGAAAGTTCCCTCAAGGTATCCACGAGTGCAAAGGCCACCGCGTGGGGCAAGTGGGAAACCACCCCAAAAATAAAATCGTGGAGCTCCGGGGACATGTATTCGATTTTTGCTCCGATAAATCTCCAAAGATTTTCCACCCTTTGGAGGTGATATTTATCGGTGTTCCCCGTAGGGGTAATTATCAGCTTTTTACCCCTGTAGAGGTTGTCCACCGAGTGAATTACCCCACTCTTTTCGGTTCCGGCTATGGGATGGGCTCCCACAAAGTTGGGACCTATAATTTCCTCCAACCTGTAAACGAGCCTTTTCGTACTACCCAAATCGCTCACCGTGGTGTTTGGGAGAATAAATTCCTTCAAACGGTTTGCTATCTTCTCAAATGTTCCAACCGGCGAGGCTAAAACTACGAAATCTATCCCCTCCCAAGGAACCCTTTCGTAATCGGTAAACCCCTCGTCGATAACCTTTAATTCCTTTCCAATCTTTATGGAAGTTGGATTTATATCGAGACCATAAATGGGTTTATCGAAACCGCATTTTTTTAGTTCCCTTGCGAGGGAACCGCCCATAAAACCGAGACCCACTACGAGGAGTCCCTTATCCACAAAGCTATCCATTGAAGGAAAGGAATTTTAATAGGACCCTAGAGGGGTTTTAACCACCCCCAACCTTTCAACGGAAAAATCATTTCCTTTAAAAACCAAAACGAGGAGCTTGTTGCTTTTTAAACTTTTAAAGTACTTTTTAACGAAGCAAGTGTTCCTTTTTAGTTGTTTTTTGTAAATAGTCCCTTTAGGGGTTATAAAAATCAAAACATCTCCTTTATGAGGACACTTATTCCTTTGAAACTTCAAGTAAAGAACGTAAAAACCCTTTTCAAGGTTGTATCTCCAATAATAA
>CAZNBH010000036.1:0-7242 GCA_964571355.1 uncultured Aquifex sp. | reverse complement strand
AGGATTACGTTATGCAGGATGGAGACGTCGTTATATTTAGATTTAACGTTTAAATGCAGCTGCTCACCGATTACGTGGTCGGGAAATTTTTTAGGGAACTGCTCCCCTTTTCCGCCTTCGTTACACTTCTGATTTTTGCAATACAGGCTTTGGGTATTTCCTACCTCTTCTTTTCCCTACCTTTGAAGGAGGTAATCACCTACACCATCCTTTGGTTGATATACGCCTTTTTCCTCTCGGTGGCCCTATCGACCCCCCTCGTATTGGGAAATATTATTCTCACCCTCAAGGAGGAACGGGTTTTTCACATTTTAAACACCTTTGGGTTTTCCGAATGGGTGGTTTTCCGCCGATTGTTCTTAGGAATGCTGGTCTTAACCACGGTTGGGATATTTGCATCCTTTTTCGTCAATTACCAAAAAATTTCTTACATAACCAAATATTTGAAATTCCAATTCAAGGAGAGGATTTTACTCTCCGTTCCGAGGGAGAGTTTTTTCCAAGGGGAATCTTTTTCGTTTTACTTCGACAACAGGGAAGGGAACAGGTTTGAACATATCGTTATAAAAACCCCTCAAGAGGTGGCATCGGCTTTGGAGGGGGAACTGACCCCCGACGGGTTATTGGTATTGAGGAAGTTTTCCCTCTTTTCGGGGAGGGATAAGACCTTTATCTTCGCCAAGGGGGACAAATACGAGTTATCCCTTACGGGGTCTTACCACTATACCCTCCCCATTAAGAAGTTGGTTGAAAACCTCGCCTTTATGATAACCCTTTTTCTCACCCCTTTGTTGTTTCTCCCCCTTATGTTTTACATATTTCTAAAGAGAACCGAAACAAGGTTTAAAACCTATTTAACCGCCCTCGGGATGGTTATCCTCCAGTTCGCTATAGCCTCCCTCGTAAAGGCTTTGGTGGGTGGTCTCCCACTCTTTAAGTAGTTCCTCCCTTTCAACCGTTGCGGTTCCGAGTTTGCCGACCACTATCCCCGCCGCGAGGTTCGCCAAAATGCAAGCCTCCTCCCAAGATGCGCCGGCAACCACCGCGGCGGTAAGGGTTGCCACAACCGTATCACCGGCACCGGTAACGTCGTAAACCTCCCGCGCGGTGGCGGGAAACCGTTTTATACCCTCCCCTACGAGGGCTATCCCTTTTTCACCGAGGGTTATTACCAACTTATGTAGCTTTAAAAGCTCCTTAACCCTTTTGGAGGATTTTGTAAAATCCCCGTCCACCGCGAGGTTTCTCCTTATCTCCTCGAACTCCTTGAGGTTGGGGGTTATGGTTGTAAAACCCCTATAGAGGTGGACGTTTTGGGGGCGGGGGTCTCCAAAGATGGGAACCCCGAGCCTTTTTAACCCCTCGGAGAGTTCCTCGGTGAGCACCCCTTTAGCGTAATCGCTCACTATTATCCCATCGGGGGAGAATTTTTCAATTTCCTCCAAAAGGTATTTGACGCTTTTCCCATTGAGGGGTTTCCTCTTCTCCCTGTCTATCCTTATCATCTGTTGGGAACGGGCTATAAGGCGGGTTTTCCTCGTCGTGGGAATACCCCCCTCCCTTACCCCCGTAAGGGCTATACCTCTTTCGTTTAAAAGTCTTTCCAAAATCTTTGCCTCTTCGTCGTCTCCCAACCTACCGAATAGGGCAACCTCCCCGACCCCCAACGATTTTAGGTTTAAAGCAACGTTTGCCGCGCCTCCGGCGCGGTATTCCTCCCTCTCTATTTCGAAAACGGGAACGGGGGCTTCGGGGGAAATCCTCTCCACCTTCCCGAAAACGTATTTGTCGAGGATGATGTCGCCGACAACGGCTATTTTTAACCCTTTGAATCGTTCGAGGAGTTCCCTAAGTTCCATTCCGCCAAAGGTTTTTAATTTTGTCCAAACCTCCTAACCACCTTGGGGTTTTCTTTCACAAATTCCTCGAAGGTTTTCCCCTTTTTCACGTATTCCAATATGAGTTTTTCCACCTCCGAAAGCTCCTTCAAGGGGGGAATTAAATCGGGTCTCCTCTTAAAGGTTTGTTCTATTTTTTTGTACAACTTCCAGAGTTCGATAAGCTTGTGATTCCCCGAACGGAGGACGTCGGGAACCTTTAACCCCCTGTAGACGGGGGGACGGGTGTAGACGGGATAGCCGAGCCACCTTTTGGAGAAGCTGTCCTCCTCGAGACTTTGGGGTTCGGAGAGGACCCCCTCTATTAGGCGGGTGGTGCCGTCGATTAGAACGAGTGCGGGCAATTCACCGCCGGAGAGGATAAAGTCCCCGAGGGATACCTCCTTGTCAACTATCGTTTTTACCCTCTCATCGACCCCCTCGTAGCGACCGCAAATTATAAAGATGTTTTCCTTTTCCTTTAGCTCCTCGAAGGTCTTTTGGGTAATCCTCTCCCCCCAAGGTTCGGTTATCACGACAAAGGGTTTGCCGAAGTTTTCCACCACGAAGTCGTAAGCCCTAAAAATGGGTTCCGGTTTTAGAACCATTCCGGGAAATCCCCCGTAGGGTTCGTCGTCGACCTCCCTCGGGTTGTCGGCGAAATTTCTAAGGTTTAGGGGGTAAACCTCGACCAACCCCTTTTTTACCGCCTGGTGGACTATTCCGTAGGAGGTATAACACTCCACTATTTGGGGAAAAATCGTTGCGACGAAAAACCTCAAAGGGGAAGACATCTAAGGGAAAAAACTTTAAAGGTCGAGGGAGAAAACTTCAAATTCCCTTTGGGGGTCGTACTTGACCTTAAAGGAACAAAAGCAGGGGATATACCTCTGCAACTTTTTGGCGAACTTTACGAGGTTGGAAACGCTTGCCTCCGCCTTCACGAGGTTGGTCAAAAGGTTGTTTAGCCTATCGTCGTTGAAATAATCCCAATCGCTATCGAGCCCCTTGGCAAAGGCTATGTAGGGTAAAACGTCGAGGGCCGCCCTTTTGTTCCCCCTGTAAAGCTGGTTAAGGTATTCAATCTCTATTTTTTTGAGGGTCTCCTGCATCAGCTGGTCGGGGTCGGGGGAGTGTTCGGCGGCTATCCTCCCCGCCCAGGCGAACCTTATCGGTTTTATAAGGTTTGAAAAGCTTTCGATAAACTCGTAGAGGTTCTCCTGCGTATAGCTGTCGTAGTAGTCGGTCGATAGTAGGTGGTGCTTTTCGCCCAAAACGGTAAGGGCGGAGAGGAGTTCAAAGCGGAAGAGGTCCTCCCTGTTGGGGAGGAAAATGTGGTGGGAATACCTCTTGGGGTTGGTTATTATTATGTTGTCCAAATCCCCGTAAGGGGTTTTTTTTATTTTTACCGTATAGGAGTGGGGGTAGTATTCCAAAACCTCGAGGAATTTATCCTTAATCTCATCCATTAAACGGTTAAATCTATTACATCTTTCACCCAGGGGAACTTGTTCATCAACATCATTTTTAGCATCGGGAACATACTTTCGGGTCTGACGTTGCAATCGACGCAAGCCCCGTTGAATTTCAAATAAACAACGTTGTCCTCGATTTTGTGTAGTTCAACATCGCCCTCGTGCCTCAAAAGGGCGGGTTTTACCGACTCCAAAAATTCCTTTATTAAATTTTCCTTGGAAAGAACCTCGCCCATTTTTATACCTCCGTAGGTTATTTTAGCTTAAAATTCATACATCGCGGCGTATTTTTTGACAATCTTATTGATTTCCTTCCAGATGTAATCCCTATCCTTATCGGAGATATTGAACAGCCTGAAAAAGCCTTCCAAAGTGAGTCTCGGGGCTACAATTTCGAGGATATCCTCCTCTATGAGTTTGTTAAGCCCGTAGGGATAGAGGATATTGAAAGATTCCTCATATTTTTCCAAAAGTTCGTCGAGCAAAATGTTATGTGTTAGCTTGGGTTTCATTTCTATACCCATTTTAGACCCCTTTTTTGGGGATTTCCTTTAACTTTAATTGCCTAATTAATTCTTCCTCCAAAGGGTATCCAATGAGTTTTGTCACCGTTTGGGTTCCTTTAACAACTTCTACCTCCTTGGGTTGCCTTTTGGAATACCTCGCAACCAATCCGGCGGTGAGTTTTAATTCCTCTTCCGTAGGGGGGGCTTCCTTTAGGAGTAAAGCGACCGTACCTTTGGAGGTCGGTTTAAAGAGGTACCACTTTGAGGAAAACCTTTTTAAATAGTTAACCTCCTCTTTGTTGCGCGCAACTATTACCTTGCTCCCGCTTGGGAGGCGGAAGTGCCTTCCCACCGGAACGAGTTTTGCTATTTCGCAGTTCCACTCCTTGTGCTCGAGTTGGTCGAAAACCCTTTTTCCTATCTCCTCCATAGTAAGGAGGCAACCACCCGCCGGTTGGGGGATGTATTCGAGACCGAACTTTTTCGCCAACTCGAGTTGCCTATCCCTTCCCCTCCCCGATATGTCGTAGAGTTTTTCCCTATCGACCCACCCCTTTAGCTCCGGGATACTCGGGGGTAGGAGCTTTGCCGATAAAGGTCTTAAGACCAACCCCTCCACCCCCGCCTCCTTTTCTATGAGTCTTAGGGTGGGGAGGTTTTGGCTCATCGGACGTTGATTTACCACCTCACCGGTTACTATGAAGTCGAAACCCTCCTTTTCCATAAACTCCTTGGCCGTTTTGAGGAACTTTATCTTGCAGTCTATGCAGGGGTTGGCATTCTTCCCGTAACCGTATTTGGGCTTTTCTATAATTTCGCAATAGGTTTCGGAAATATCCAATTCCACCAAGGGGAGGTTAATACTTTTTGCCGCTTTGTGGACGGGGTTGTCCTCCCTTTTTAGGATTCCCAACCTCTCCTTTACGTCCTCCGAGTGGAAACCGGTTTTTATGTGCAATCCGACGACGTCTATACCCTGCTCCTGAACTATTTTGGCGGCGAGGATGCTGTCCAATCCCCCCGAAAATAGGGCAACGGCTCTCCTTTTACCCATTTAGGTTGAATTAAAAGATTAGAACTAAAAGGGGAGAGGAAAAATGTTTTTGTTCCTCAATTAGGAAAGGAGTTGCTCCAAGGTTTCCCTTACGAGGGGTTCGGCAATTTCCTGAACTATCTCCCTTATGGTTCCCGAATCTATTTGCGGTTCGATGATTTCCCTCGCTATAGCCTTTACATAAATCTCGCTCAACTTGGAGCGGATTAGCTCTTCTATAAGGGGAACGACCTTTTCGTTTATCTTCTGCTCTACGAGTTTTTCTATCTTTTTCTCGAGCTGTTCCAAAGGTATAGCGGCGGTGGTCGCAACAGCCTGGGGTACGGGTTGGGGTTGCTGAACGACCTCCTTCGGGGTTTCGAGAGGTTTTTCTTCCACCTTGGGAGGTTGTTCTTCTTTTTTCTCCTCCACCGGTGGGGTTTCCACCTTTTCCTCTACGGGTGGGAGGGTGGGAGTAACGGTTTCCTCCGCAGGTTTTTCTTCCTTTTTCTCTTCCACCGCGGGGGTGGCCTCCACCTGCTTGGCGGCTTCCTGCAACGCCTGTTCGAGGGTTATGTGGGGGGCGTTTTCAACTATTTCGGGGAGGAGGTCTATCTCCGATTCCCTCTTAATGGTTCTAAGATTTTGAACGGGGAGCTTGTCGACGTCTATGGGGGCAAATTCGTCGAGGAGCAACACGTAAAGGCTATCCTTGTAGCCCCCCTTTTCGTAGAGGTCTTTTATCCCCTTTTCGGCGAACACGCCGGAGATGGTGTCGAAGATTATCACGTCGAAGTTTTTATCCCCGTACTTTTGAAGGGCTTGCTTTGCGCTACGGGCTATGTAGAGGTCGCAAAGGTCGTCGAGAACCTGCTGGATTTTCTCAACGAGGGGCATATCGAAGGATACGAGCAAACACCTCTTTTGGAGGGAAACCTCCTCCGTCCCCTCGGAGGTTGCGGTTTCCTCGACAACCGCGGAGGGTTGGGGTGCGGGTTGGGCTTCCGCGGTGGGTTGGGGTTCCTCCTTTTTTTCCTCCTTCTGTTCGGAGGTTGCGGGAGTTCCACCCATGAGGGAATCCCAATCGATTTCGACGGTTTCCTCCGCGGGTTTTTCCTCCTTTTTCTCCTCCGAGGGGGTGGCGGTGGTGGTGGCAACCTCTTGGGGGGCTTCCTCCTTTTTCTCCCCTTTGGAGGAGACAACCTCCTGAATGAGTTGGGGTAACTTGTCCACCTCAACCTCGCGGGAGATTATTTTTTTGTTCTTGGGTTTGATGTTGTTGGGGTCTATGGGGAACAGGTCGTCCATGAGGATGATGAAAGGAACGTTTTGAAAGCCTTCGTCGTAGAGTTTATTTATGTCGTCCTCCGCTATTCCCCCCGCGAGGGCGTCGTATATTATTACATCGACGTCGTCGGTTACGTTTAGAAGGAGCGCCTCCTCCCCGTTTTTGGCGGTTATTATTTGATGGTCCTTGAGGAGCTCCCTAATCTTTTTTTCCATTTCTTTGTCGAAGGTGATTAGCAAAATCTTCATGCGGATTTTACCTCCCAACATGAAAAGTTTAACCTACGGGGAAACTTGAAAATCCCCCTCACTCAAGGGGTGATTTTAAGTTTCAATCCCTTTGGAGGAATTTGTACAAAATCTTTTGCCCCTCGAAGTCGGGGAGCTTTAGTTCAAACACCTTTAGGTGGTACTTTTCCAACCACTTTGGGTCTACGTTTTTCCCCTTTTGGATGGCGATTAGTTCCTCCGCCAAGGGGGTGAGGAGTTTTACCGCGTACTCCAAGGGGTCTTTTTTCTTTCCCTTCACCTCCAAGGCTCGGGCTACCGCTATATCGAACTTTTTTTGGACATTTTGAGCCATTGAACACAAAACGGTATAGTTGAGCTTTAGCTCCCTTTTTAGGTATTGGAGGAAGGAACACTTTTTGGAGACGCTCTCTATAAGGTACACGTCGAGGTCGTCGCCGTAGTAGATTTTTAGCGGGACGCCGGGAAAGCCTGCACCGCTACCAACGTCGGCAAGGCTCTTCCCCGAAGGGCTGTAATTTATCCCCTCGAAAAATTTGACCAAAGTAAGGCTGTCGCAAAAGTGGCGGAGGGCTATCTCCCTCCAGTCGGTTAGGGCGGTCAGGTTGTGGATTTTGTTCCACTTGAGGAGGTTTTTAAGGTAAATATAGAACCTTTCGAAGTGGTTTTCGTTCAGGTTAACCCCGTTTCGGGTACATATTTCCGATAGGTAACCTTTAAAGGTATCGAAGCTCACCGAAACCATTTGATGGACTGCTAATATAACAAATCCTCTTATGGGAAGGTTTGAATATTCCAACCGTTTGAAACAATTG
>CAZNBH010000035.1:0-7367 GCA_964571355.1 uncultured Aquifex sp. | reverse complement strand
TAATTTTGTAAATCCTCTTTAGGTGGAATCTTTTAACAACGCGGAATTTTACCGCGTTGTAAGGGGTGGTAGCCCCGTCGAAAGCCGGTTCCTCCTTGTGGGGTTGGATGTAATCGACCTTAACCACGGCGGTTAAAAGCTTTACCACATCCCCGCTAAGGGTGTTGAACTTCCAAATGTACCCGCTTGGAAGCTCCAAGTAGGCTTCGAAAACCTTTTCCTTTCCCTCACCTTTGTAGGAAACCTTAATAATTTCCCCGTAGCGGGTTCCCTGGGAGTAAATATCCCCCGCCGTGGTGGTGAAGGCAAAAGCACCCAAAACGGTTCCGATTAGAAACTTTTTTAACCCCATAGGGTTTTAAGTTCTCCGGAAAAACCCTTTCCGCAAGGGGGTGGAAGACTAAGTTTAATCCTTGTTATGGAACAACAAGTTAGGAGTATGACCGGTTTCGGTAAAGCCTATTACAGGGACGATAACCTCAAATTGGTCGTTTTAATCCGTTCGGTGAACGGAAAGGGTTTGGAAATAAACTTCCGCCTCCCGAAGGAATTGCTCCCCTACGAGAAGGAACTAAGAAAGGTCTTAAAGGATAAGCTCTATAGGGGGAACGTATCGGTTTCCATATCGCTCGACCTGTACAAGGTAAAACCTTCGGTTAAGATTTCCGACCTCACCGATATAGTGGACGAGATTATTGCCTCCACAAAAAAGTTGGGACTTTCGATTAGCGACGACTACATCCTCCAATTGGCGTTCAAGTTCTACAACCCCCTAAAGGGGGAGGACGAATACTTTGAAAGTGAGGAGTTTAAAACCCTCCTCTTCGGGGTTTTCGACAAGGCGGTGGTCGACTTTTTGAGGAACAAATACGAAGAGGGCAAAAACCTCTTAGAGGACATAAAAAACAACCTCGAAACCCTAAAAGGTCTTTTAAAAAAGGTGGAACAAAAGAGGGAGGAACTCACCCAAAAAGCCCGCGAAAGGTTGCTAAGTAAGGCGGAAAACCTCTTAAGGGACTACTGCGAAAACGTGGAAAAACACGGATTGGTAAGCCAAGAGCTAAAACTTTTGCTGGAAAAAATAGATATCAACGAAGAAATAGAGAGGCTAAAAAGTCATATCCAACTCTTCGAGGAGGAGCTTAAAAAGGGTGTCCCCATAGGGAAAAAGCTCGAATTCATAACCCAGGAGATGTTAAGGGAGGTCAACACAATGGGAAACAAATTACCCGACCTCTTCCCTTTAAATGTGGAGATGAAGACGGAAATAGACAAGATAAAACAGCAGGTGGCGAATATCGAATAATTAACCACCTTTAACGATTTTTCTTAGGTTTTCTATTATCTTTTGGGTCATCTCTTCGGTGTTTACCTTTATAGTGCCTTCGCTGTAAATGTCGGCGGTTCTGTAGCCTTGGTTTAAAGTTTCCTCCACGGCCTTTTCCACCGCCTCGGCGGCTTCGTCCATGTTGAAGGAGTATTTAAGCATCATCGCAACCGATAGGATGGTCGCTATGGGGTTGGCTATTCCTTGACCGGCTATATCGGGAGCCGAACCGTGAACCGGCTCGTAGAGGGCGTATTTATCCCCTATCGATGCGGAGGGTAGCATTCCCAACGAACCCGGTATAACCCCCGCTTCGTCGGAAAGGATATCCCCAAAGATATTTCCGGTAACTATCACGTCGAAGGTGGAGGGTCTTCTGACCAACTGCATAGCGGCGTTGTCCACGTAGAGGTGCTCGAGCTCTACGTCGGGATAATCTTTGGCAACCTCGTTCACAACCTCCCGCCATAGGGCGCTCACATCGAGAACGTTCGCCTTATCCACACTGGTGAGCTTTTTCCTCCTCTTCCTCGCAATTTCGAAGGCTTTGCGGGTTACCCTTTCTATTTCATCCTCGCAGTACTTCATAGTGTTTCTACCGCAACGCTTTCCGTTTTCCTCATAGATACCCCTCGGCTCCCCGTAGTAAATTCCGCTTACCAATTCTCTTACCACCAATAGGTCGGTTCCCTTTGCGACCTCGGGCTTTAGGGGGGAGCTATCGAGCAACGCGTCGAAAACCTTGACCGGTCTTAGGTTGGCGTAAAGGTTTAAAGCCTTCCTTATCTGCAAAAGCCCCCTTTCGGGCTTGAGGTCTTGGGGTAGGTTGTCCCATTTTGGTCCGCCGACGGCACCGAGGAGAACGGCATCGCTTTCTAGGCAGAGTTTTAGGGTCTCCTCGGGAAGGGGTTTTCCGGTTTCGTCTATCGCTATACCGCCTATTAAACCCTCTTTGTATTCAAACTTAACGTTGTAGAGCTTTGCAACCTCGTCCAAAACCTTCAGGGCGGCGTCCACAACCTCGGGACCTATCCCGTCCCCCTTTAGAACCGCTATTTTGTAGACCTTTTCCATCAAAAGGTCTAAATGATAAGGAAAAACCGAAAGGGAATTTTTAAAACTTCTCCTGAAGCTCCTTTAGGGCTTTGTTCAGCCTTTCCAAGTCCCTTTCGAGGGTTTCCTTCTCCCTCTCCAATTTCCCCAAATGGGTATCTATGTAGTCGAATACCCTTTTAAGGCGCTCGTTGTAGAGCTCCTCCAACTTCGAAAGGAGCGTTTTTTCGTACCTCTCCTTTAGGAGGTTTAACCTCGATTCGATTCTCCCCTTAAGGGAACCTTTGGCGGTTAAAAACCTTATTACGGAAAAAAGAGCCAAAAATCCACCCAAAAAGAGGGCAACCTTTCCGTAATCCGCCCATTGCGGATTAAACGCTAAAAATGCGCCCACCGCGAGGATTATAAGCCCCAACGGAAATAAATACTTGGAGAGGCTTCCCGGCTTCCCAACCCTTTTGGGGATTGCCCCCAATTCTTCACCGAAGTTTTCTTCCAAGGTTTTTAGCCCCGCGGGGATTGTAGGCTCTATAACCAATTCGGGGTAGATTTTTTTTAACCTCACGAAGTCGGGTCTGTAGTCGAGGAGGGAAATTATCTCCGAAAGGCGGGAGGTGGAAAGGTATTTAACCCTTAAAAGGGTCTCTATTTCCGAGATTACCTCCTCGGGGTTCAAGGCTACTTTTGCACTCCCGTATTGGGAGAGGATGTCGTCTATTTCCCCTTTGAGTTCCTCAACAATCCTCTCCAAATTTTGTTTTATAAGCCTCTTTTTGGTTTCCACCGCGCGGTATATCTCGTTTTCAACCTTTTTGCGGATACTTTTCCAACGTTCTATTTCCCTCTTTAGGTCTTCGAGTTCCCTTTCCCTTTGGAGGATTTCTTCCCCCGATAGGGCTTTGAGTATTTTTTCCTTAAGGGCGGCGAATTTGATTTTTTTGGACCTCTCGGCAACCTCTTCGAATATGAATTTTTTAAAGGCTTCCCACTCCTTGGTGAGGATGTCGTCTATACCCTTCCTAACCCTCCGCACCGAAAAGGCGAATATCGGCATGTTTTCGACATCCTCGGAACTTAAAATGTTTCGGAGCTTTTCCCTTACAAATTCTTTGAGGCGGGTCAGCTTTTCGGGGTCTTCCTCGTAAACCTCGGGTTCTTCGAAGATGTTTATAACGTAAGCCCATTGGGTGGAGTGCTTCTCCGAGAGTAGCTTTAAAAGGTTTTCTATCTCCTTGCTATAAGGCTGGTTAGATGGGGCTACTATGGTGATGAGGTCGGCTTTGTGGAGATAACGGAGCAAAGCGTGTTCGTGCTCGAGCACCGCCGAGGAAAGTCCCGGTGTATCGACGAGGACTATATACTTTAGCTTTTCATCCTTCAGGCATAAGAGCTCGGTGTATTTGTCGAGTTTTTCCCTCTTTTCGACGGGGCAATGGGTTACCAAAACCACCCTGTTGGTGGTGGGTAAATCCCTCTCCGCCAAAACCTTTTTACCCAAAAGGGTGTTTATTAAAGAGGATTTCCCCGCGTTGTACTCCCCGACAAAGGCTATGTGCACCTTGTCCATTGAGCGGTATAGGTCGTCCACGTACTTGGCCAGATGGTCTAAATTCAACCCCTTTAGGGAGAGTTTTATCTCCTTAAGGACTTCCTCCATGGGGGTATATTTTCGGAAAGTTTTTCCCTTTTGGTGATAAGCTCAAGCTTTCCACCTTCAAAAGTTCTTAAAATTAAAAAGGGGGTTTATGGAAAGCGGGGAGATATTTCTATTGCTCCTACTGTTGGGACTATCGGGGTTTTTCGCATCCGCCGAGGTTGCATTTTTTGGATTAAACCCCTTCTTGTTGGAGAGGAAAAAGGATAAACTTTCGAGGTTGATTAAAAAGCTAATTTCCCAACCGGTGGACCTAATCATTTCCATCCTCGTTGGGAACGAGCTCGTAAATATTTTGATATCCTCGATAGGTACCAAGTTTTTGAACGATACCCTCGGCGGTGCGGGGGTAGCCCTCGGAACGGTGCTTTTCAGCCTGTTGATTTTCTACTTCGGGGAGGTCATTCCGAAAAATATAGCCCTCCAAATCCCCGAAAAGCTCGCGAGGCTTTACAGCCTTCCCATTTATCTCTTTACCCAACTCCTCTATCCCCTAAGACTTCCCTTTAGGAAGTTCTTCGGAAATCTCATAGAGCAGGTGGAGAGCAAGAGGGAACACCTTTTTACGGTCGAAGAGCTCCTATACCACCTCGAAAAGGGATTGCAAAGGGGTGAAATAGACCGCGATGAGTTTGAAATGGTCAAAAGGGTGCTAAAGATGTCGGAAACCTCGGTGGAGGAGATAATGACCCCGCGAACCGACATTTTCGCCCTTGAAGAAACCCTCAAGGTGTCGGAGGTTATAGAGGACATAAAGAGGAACTCCCATAGCAAAATACCCCTTTATTTGGAAAACCTCGATACCACAACGGGGATTTTGTACACCAAAACCCTCCTACCGGTGGAGGACAACCTCGATAAAAAACTTTCGGACTTCAAAAGGAAAGCCGATTTTATACCCCAAATCTTATCCCTCGAAGACCTGATAAACGAGTTCAAGCAGAAAAAAACCCAGATTTTTATGGCGGTCGACGAGCACGGGGGAACCGCCGGTCTGGTGACCTACTCCGATTTCCTCGAGTGGCTCTTCGGCGAAATGGTTGAGGAGTGGGGGGACGAACAGGAGATAAGGAAGCTCTCCGAAAACGTCTATTTGGTCGACGCCGGTGTGAACATAGAGCTCCTCTCGGAAAAGTTCGGTATAAACCTCCCGGAGGATTACGAATATTCAACCTTAGGGGGGTTTTTGATAGACAAGTTTAAGGGTATCCCCCAAAAGGGAACGGTTTTAGAACTGGAAAACCTAAAACTGATAGTGGAGGATATAGAGAATAACCGCATAAGGAGCGTAAAGCTGATATTGAAGACCCCCAAAAGGGAAAAAGAAAACTAAATTTTCCCAATTATGGTCGGAAAGAAACTTTTGGCACTAACGGCGTTGGTCGGTTCTCTCGCCTTCGCCACCGACGGGGGAAACGCAAAGGTTCAAAACCCCCAAGGGGTTCAATCGCAGACCGCCATGAGCGAGGCGGTCGGTAAGTTAAAAAAGGCCGAACTGGCTAAGGTCGTTCAGGAAGCCGCCCAGGTCTTCCAAGAAACCAACAAAGCCCTACTGCTCCTTCAAAAGGGTCAAACCGACGAAGCCCTCGTTATCCTAAACAGGGTTCTCGCCAGCCTCGACAAGCTAATAGGGGAATACGGTCTCGTAAAGCTCCCCATAGACGTGAGGTTTATCGATTTCAACGGTATCACCGACCTAAAGCTCGCCTGGAATTACAATAAGCAGGTTAAAAAGCTCGTGGCGGAGAACGATTTTGTCGACGCCAGACCGATATTAAACCTCCTAAGGGACGAAATCGACGTAATAACCACCTATATGCCCCTCGGGCTTTACAGGGATGCCATCAAATTGGCCATAGATTTGCTAAAGCAGGGTAAGGTTGACTCGGCAATCCTCGCAATACAGAGCGCATTAAATACCTTGGAAATAGAAACCGTCGTATTCCCCAAACCTATCCTGGAGGCTCAGGTTCTCGTCGATAGGGCTGAAAAGATTTATAAAGTCAACCCCGAAGGGGCTAAGACTTTGATAGAAAGGGCTAAATACGACCTCAAGTTGGCCGTTGCATTGGGTTATATCCGCTCCGAGGACGAGCTAAAACCCCTCATAGAAAAACTCAACGAAGTTGAAAAGGCTATTTCCGCCAACGCGGTAAACACCGAACAAAAAATTCAAGAGGCCAAACAAAAGCTTCAAGAGGTTAGAAAAGAAGCCACCAAGGTTTCCCACTAAGTTAGTTTTTCTATTTCCTCCAACAGTTTTTCCACCATTTCCTCCTCTTTTAGGGTTTTTACAACCTTTCCGTTCTTGAAGAGGAGAGCCCTACCTTTCCCACAGGCGAGACCTATATCGGCCTCTTTTGCCTCGCCTGGTCCGTTAACAACACATCCCATAATGGCAACTTTTAAGGGTTTTTTTACCCCTTTGAGTTTTTCCCTTACCTCCTTTACCACCTTGGGGAGGTCCACCTCTATCCTTCCGCAGGTGGGACAGGAGATGATTTCCACCCCCCTTTTCCGTAGTCCCAAGGAACCCAATATTTGGTAGGCGACCTCCACCTCCTCAACGGGGTCCCCCGTTAACGATACCCTCAAGGTGTCCCCTATGCCGAGGTACAAAAGGATTCCTATCCCCACCGAAGACTTTACTATTCCGCTCTCCCCAAAACCGGCCTCTGTTATCCCTATGTGGAGGGGTATATCGGTTTTTTCGGCAAAAATTTTGTTTGCCTCAACGCAGGTAAGGACATCGCTACCCTTTATGGAGACTTTGAAGTTTTTAAACCCCCATTTTTCGAATTTTTCGCTCCAACGGAGGGCACTTTCGGCGAGGGCTTGGGCGGTTGGTCTGCCGTACTTTTCGAGCAAATCCCTTTCGAGGGAACCCGAGTTTACCCCTATCCTTATTGCAACACCCCGCCTATTTGCCTCTTCGACGATTTCCCTCACCTTCCCCTCGTCCCCTATGTTGCCCGGGTTTATCCGTATCCCTTGGGCGCCCTTATCCATCGATTTGAGGGCGAGCTCGGCTTTAAAGTGGATATCGGCTATTATCGGAACGGGAGACCTCTTTACGATTTCGTCCAAAACTTCGACATCTTCGTCGGCCGGAACGGCTACCCTTACTATTTCGCAACCCGCCTCGTAAAGCCTGTTTATTTGGGCAAGGGTTTCCTCCACGTTACGGGTTTTGGTAGAGGTCATCGATTGGACCACTATCGGGTTATCCCCCCCGATTTTTACCCCGCCGAGGTTTATTACCCTCGTTTTCCTCCTTTCGACGTGCACAAGGGATAAATATCCCTTTAAAGGGTTGGAAAAACAATAATCCCC
>CAZNBH010000034.1:0-7389 GCA_964571355.1 uncultured Aquifex sp. | reverse complement strand
TTTTTCCAACCTCTCCATTGCGAGGTCTATTTCGTGTTCGGTTATCACCAAGGGGGGTAAAAATCTTAAAACCCTTTGGGCGGTGCAGTTGAACACCAACCCCATTTGGAGACCCTTTAAAACCAGTTCCTTGCAAGGTTTATCTATTTCCAGTCCCAACATAAGACCCTTTCCCTTAACCCTTCCCACGCCGAGGTTTTCAAGTTGTTTTTTGAAGTATTCCCCCACGCGGGTGACATTTTCGAGGAGACCGCTCTTTAGCTCTTCGAAAACCACCAGTCCCGCCCTCATAGCGAGGGGATTACCCCCGAAGGTGGAGCCGTGACTTCCGGGGGTGAGGTGCTCCGCTATTTCGTTCTTGGCTACCAAAGCCCCTACGGGGATACCGCCTCCCAATCCCTTGGCTGTCGAAAAGAGGTCGGGCTCAACCCCGTAGTGTTGGAAACCCCAAAACTTTCCGGTTCTTCCGTTTCCCGTTTGAACTTCGTCTATTGCCAACAAAATCCCCGCTTCGCGGGTTAGTTCGTATAAACCTTTAACGAAATCCACCTCGGCGGGGTTGACCCCACCCTCCCCCTGTATCACCTCGAGCAAAACGGCGGCGGTTTTATCGTTTATAAGATTTTTCACACTGTCTAAATCGTTGAACTCGGCGTATTTAAAGCCTTCGAGCATAGGTTCAAAGCCTTCGTGGAGCTTGGGCTGACCGGTCGCCGATAAACTCCCGTAGGTTCTCCCGTGAAAAGAACCCCTAAAGGTGATTATTTCGTATCTATCCTTTCCGAGGTCTCTCCAATACTTTCGGATTAACTTTATGAGTGCCTCGTTTGCCTCCGCACCGCTGTTGGCAAAAAAGACCTTACCCCTCCCCTCGCCGTAGGAGGAAACCACCAATTCCCTTGCGAGTTCTTCCTGATAGGGAACCTCGAATAGGTTGGATATATGGATAAGTTCCCTCGCCTGGTCGCAAATTGCTTTGGTTAACTTCGGGTGGTTGTACCCCAAGGAGTTGACCCCTATACCGGATATAAGGTCTATGTATTCGTTCCCTTCGGTGTCGTATAGGTAAACACCCTCTCCGCGGACGAATTTAATCGGTAACCTCGCGTAGTTGGGGGTTAGATAGGAAAAACCCATAAAAGGGTATTAAAATCGCTTGACCTACAATTATCCAACTTATGGAAAAAACCCCCGAAAGGATAAAGGAAAGCGATTTGTACAACCTCTACCCGACCGATTTGCTCGTTACCGGTTTCGACATCATCTTTTTCTGGGTTGCCCGAATGGTTCTAATGGGCATGCACAACATGAAAAAGGAGCCTTTTAAACATGTTTACATACACGGGCTTATAAGGGATAGAGAAGGAAACAAAATGTCCAAAACCAAGGGGAACGTTGTAGACCCCCTCGACCTCATAGCCAAATACGGAGCCGACGCCCTCCGCTTCGGTTTGGCGGTTCAGACCGTCCCCGGTAGCGACATAAAGTTTGACGAGAGGAGAATAGAAGGCTACAAGCATTTCGCCAATAAGATTTGGAACGCCTCCCGCTATGTGATATCGAACCTCCCGGAGGGCTTTGAGTTGAAAAAACCCACCGAAACGGAGCTCTCCCCCGAGGATAAGTGGATACTCTACGAGTTCAACCAGGCGGTTAAAAGGGTAAGGGAGGGTTTGGACTCCTACGACTTTTCCAAGGCGGCAAATACCCTCTACACCTTTTTCTGGGATTTGTACTGCGACTGGTATATAGAGTTTTCCAAGGAGAGGGTCTACAGGGGTGGGGAAAAGGAAAAGGAAGCCGCCCTCAACACCCTCGTTTACGTCCTCGACGGAGCCCTTAAACTCCTCCATCCCTTCATGCCATACCTAACGGAGGAACTGTGGGATTATCTACCCACCAAGGATAGGAAATCGATTTCCCTCGCACCTTTCCCCAAACCGGTTGAGGAATTCGACCTCTTCGAGGAGAGCGCCCAAGAGGTGGAGTTTATTAAGGGAATAATAACCTCCGTTAGGAACTTCAAGAATATGCTCGACATTCCCGTAACGCGGAGGTTAAAAGCCTATTACCGCGCGGAGGAACCCCTTAAAAAAGCCCTCCTGGAGGGATTTAAAAACCAAATCCTCAAACTGGCGAGGTTGGAAACCTTCGAACCCATCGACCAAAGGCCGGAAAACACCTTGGTAATACCCTTTAAAGGTGGAGAGATATACATCTCCATCGAAGGGGTTATAAACGTGGAAGAGGTCAAAAAGCACCAACAGAGGAAAAAGGAAAAACTTTTAAAAGACCTAAAGAGGGTGGAGGCAAAACTGAACAACCCCAACTTTGTTCAAAAGGCTCCGAAGGAGGTCGTCGAAAGGGAAAAAAGGATTTACGAGGAACTAAAACTGGAACTCGAAAAGGTTGAAAACGTTTTAAGTCTCCTCTCCTCCTGAACCTTCCCTTTTTAGACATTCGGGACAAATACCGCACACCTCTATGTGGTGGTGGAGGTATTTAAACCCCTTTTGGGTGGCTATATTTTTTAGAATTTCCCCCAAGGTGGGTTCTTCGAATTCTACCAATTTCCCACAGCTGAGGCATAGGAGGTGGTAATGCTCCCCCTTTACGGGGATAAATTCGTAAACCGTTCGGTGTCCCTGCTTTAGTATCGGTTTTATATAGCCGAGTTCCTCCAAAAGTTTCACCGTTCGGTAAACGGTCGGACGGGAGGGGCAATTTCTAAAGTCCTTGCACCGCTCCCTTATCCAGATGACCAAATCCTCTATCTCGAAATGTTTCCCGTATTCGAGTAGGTAACCGATAACCTTTAGGCGGGTTTCGGTAATTTTTAGCCCCCTCTCCTTCAGTTTTTCCTTTATCTCCTCGAGGATTTTTTCTTTCTGCTTGGCGTCTACACCGCGGGACATAGCCACTTATTAAAACCCCTTTTTGTTCCTGTGGAAAATCTAAATCTATGCCGAGAATAATCGACGTTAGGGCAAGGCAGGTTTTGGACAGCCGCGGCAACCCCACCGTAGAAGCCGAGGTTTACCTCGACAGCGGTGTTGTGGGTAGGGGTATAGTCCCCTCCGGAGCCTCCACCGGGGAAAGGGAAGCCCTCGAACTTAGGGACAAAAACGGACATTACTACATGGGTAAGAGCGTTTTGCAGGCTGTCGACAATGTAAATTCGGTAATTGCCAAAGAGCTTATAGGTTTGGATGTGGAAAACCAAGCCGAACTGGACGAGCTCCTCGTAGAGCTCGACGGCACCGAGAACAAATCGAAATTGGGGGCAAACGCCATACTGGCGGTTTCTATGGCTTTCGCAAGGGCCTACGCCAACGAACTCGGCGTTCCATTGTTCAAATACCTCGGAGGGGAACAGGGTAGGGTTATGCCTTCACCCCTAATGAACATAATAAACGGCGGTGTTCACGCCGATAACAACCTCGACCTGCAGGAGTTTATGATAATCCCCGTTTTCGGGGACGAATTCGCCGAAACCCTAAGGTGTGGGGTTGAAATATACCACACCCTAAAAGGGGTTTTGAAGGAAAAGGGCTTTTCCACCAACGTGGGGGACGAAGGGGGATTCGCACCCTCCTTGAGGAGCAACAAAGAAGCGTTAGACCTCATAATGGAGGCTATAGATAAAGCGGGCTACAAGGCGGGGGAAGATGTCCTATTAGCCCTCGACGCCGCCTCGAGCGAATTCTACGATAACGGGAAATACTTTATCGAGGGAAGGGAGCTAACCGCCGAGGAGTTGGTCGCTTACTACGAAAGGCTGATAGAGGAGTACCCCATAGTATCGATAGAGGACCCTATGGCGGAAAACGACTGGGAGGGGTGGAAACTCATTACCGAGAGGTTGGGCAAAAAGGTTCAACTCGTGGGGGACGACCTGTTTACCACCAATCCCAAAATCCTTGAAAAGGGTATAGAGGAGGGAATAGCCAACTCCATCCTTATAAAGCTCAATCAAATAGGAACGGTTACCGAAACCCTCGACACGATTAGGTTGGCCCAAGAAAACGGCTACACCTATATAATTTCCCACCGCTCGGGGGAAACGGAGGATACCTTCATATCCCACCTCGCCGTAGCCACCAACAGCGGTCAGATAAAAACCGGTGCCCCCGCAAGAGGTGAGAGAACCGCCAAGTACAACGAACTCCTCAGAATAGAGGATTACCTCGCCGAAACAGCCCTTTATAGGGGTATAAACCAATACAAAAAATTCCTAAAAAATAGATAATCGATGCTAAAAAAACCCAAGTGGTTCGACTACGTGAACACCTCCATATTGGTCTTTTTTCTCTTTTCAATCTTTTACCTGGTGAAGAACGTTTTTTTCGGGGAGAACAACTATAGGAAGGTTGAGGAGTACAAAACGAGTATTGAAAAACTCAAGGAGCTCCTTCAAAGGGAAAAGGTTAAAAACGAAAACCTGAAAAAGGAACTCGAATTTTTGGAAACCTACAAAAGGGAGGCAATTGAAATTTTTATTAAGGACTATTTGTGGAAAGTTGAAAAGGGGGAAAGCGTTTACCTCAAAAAGGATTAGGAAGCACTTTCGAGTTTCTCTTTGAGTTCGAAAAGGGTATTCCTCAAAACCTCGCTGTGGAAGCCGTAAAAATCCTTTCCGGTTAGGCGCTTGTATTCCCCCCTTAGGTGGTCCAGCTTTCCGAGGAGGGCTATAGCCTCGTCCGTTAGCTTTGCCGCCTGTGAATATTTTCCCTTTTTCATGTTGTCCTCTATAGCCAATACCATCGCCTTTATTTGGTCGTAGAGGTCCACTATTTCGTAGCGGATTTTTTCCGCCCGTTCCTTCAATTTTTCCTTTTGTTTTTCCTTTAGTTCGGCGAATTTGAACAGGAGGAGGTCCACCGTTCCGAGTTTCCGCTTTACCTCTTCGAACTTTATCATGCTACGGATAAAGTCGTTCAGGTCGCGGATAAACTCGTCAACCGTTTTCGCAAGGGTGATTAAATCCTTGTTTGTTCCGCCACCTTCGACCTCTATCCAAATTCTGGGGTCGTGGGGGTCGGTGTCTATTTTTACGGGCAAAACGGTGAAATCCCTAAACCTTTTTATTAAATTATCAAATCCCAAGAATATAAACTCGCTCGGTATGTCGGTATTGTAAATAATAAAACCCTTGTCGGTTTCCTCAACGATAGCCTCCAAATACCCGAAGGGGGTTTTAAAAGGGGAAATTATCAAAACCTTCGAGGGTGTTCCCATTACCTTGTACATATCGGGTAAAAGGTTTTTGAGCAATATCAAGTTTGCCATAAGAGAATTAAAATAACCCTAATTTGTTGGGGGAATGAAATTTTTATACCTCTGGGTGGTTATCGCTGTACTCTTAGCCCTCGCATTTGAGGGGATTTATAAAATCCAATCGGAAAACCTACAAAAGGAGGCGGAAAAATTAGAAAAAAACACAAGGGTGGCTTACAAAATGGCGTTTACCTATTTTAGGAACGGAAAACCCCTGTGGCTCTTCAAGGGTAAAAAGGTCGATATGTCCCAAGGTGGTAAACTAATCGTTTACCAATTCGAGGCCAAAAACCTCCAACAGTTCCTAAAGGTGGTATCGGAAAAGGCTATTTACTTCAAGGGGAAACAGCTTTTACTCCTTCAAGGGGACGTGAAAATATGGCTTAAGAAAAAAAACGAACCAATAGAGGTAAAGACACCTTTAGCATATCTCGATTTGAAAAATAAGGTCGTTTACAACACCCCCGACCAGAAAGTGGTTATAGAAGAACCTTACCGTATCTTAATGGGAAACGGGTTTAGATACAACCTCCAAACGGGGGAGCTTATAATACTAAAAAATGTTCAAACGTTTATTAAACCTAGGGGCTCTTAGCCTCTTTTTAATATTGGGGCTTTCCTTCGGGGAAAGGATACATGTCGTAGCCGATAAATTCAGAGGTGAAAGGGGAAAGTTGATTTACATAGGAAACGTAAAACTCACCACCGATAAGGGGAAAAAGCTCCTTTGCGACCGTTTGGAGGTCTATTTGGGGAAGGATAACAAGATTTCCAAGGCGGTGGCGATAGGTCACGTGGTTTACACCGACCCCAACTATAGGGCGACCTGCCACGAGGCAATTTATAAACCCGAGCAAGACGTTGTAATCCTAAAGGGCAATGCGGTCGTAACAAATAAAAAAGGATTTATTAAGGGTGATGAGATAGTTTACAACCTAAAAACGGGGGATATAAATGTCCAATCCACCAAAGGGGTTACCTCGGTATTTGAGGTTCAGGAATCCAAATGAGGAATAAAAAGGTTTTACTCGTAAACGACGACGGTTATTTTTCCGAAGGGATATTAACCCTTTACGAGGTTTTAAAGAAACACTTCGATACGGTAAAGGTCGTAGCCCCCGACCGAAATCTAAGCGGGGCGGGTCATGCCCTAACCTTCACCAAACCTTTAAGGATTAGGCAGGTCGACACCGATATTTACACCGTTATAGAGGGAACACCCGCCGACTGCGTCCATCTCGGGGTGGGGGTGATTTTCGAAGGAAAAAAACCCGACCTGGTAATATCGGGGATAAATCAAGGTCCCAATTTGGGGGAGGATATAACCTATTCGGGAACTGTTGCGGGGGCTATGGAGGGATGTATATTGGGAATCCCCTCGGTGGCGGTTTCCATTTTTGCACGGGAGGATTTCCGCTTTTACGACGCCTCCAAGGTGGTGCTCGATTTAATCCAGCCTATACTCCAAAAGGGTTTGCCAAAAAATACCTACCTAAACGTGAATATACCAAATATCCCCTACGGGGAAATAAAGGCTTACGCAATAACCCGTCAGGGGCATAGGAACTACAAGGAGACCGTAATCCGTTATAGAGACCCCTACGGGCAACCGATTTATTGGATAGCGGCGACCGAGTTCAACTGGAGCGCCGAGGAGTGGAGCGACTTTTGGGCTATTAAAAACGGTTTTGTATCGATTACCCCCCTCGACCTCGACCTAACCAACCCGATAATCCGAAAGGGGGTTGCGATTTTATAGACCTAAAAAGGGAAAGGTCAAAACTTCGAGAACATAAAGGGTTTGTTCCTCTTGTATTTCCCCACAAGGGTAGCCTTTTCTATAACGTGCCCCTTTAGGGCTTTTTCTACCGTTTTCCTATCCGCCTTGGGGGGTATATCGGGAACGTAGTCGAGGGCGTAAAGCTCAAAAACGTAGCGGTGGGCTTTATCCCACGGAGGGGGACAAGGTCCCCCGTAACCCACATAACCGAAGTCGTTTATCCCCTGCTCTATGCCGTGCTCGACCACCGGCTTGTTCGGAATTGCGGCTGGTAACCCCTTTAGGTTGGGGGGAATTTTGTAAACCAGCCAATGGGTAAAATCTCCAATCGG
>CAZNBH010000033.1:0-7486 GCA_964571355.1 uncultured Aquifex sp. | reverse complement strand
GCCGAAACCCCCTTCTATAAAAGGCTTAAGGTAGAGCTTATAGAAAACGACAATCAAATACCATTAAAGGTTACAAATCCGAAGCATATTTCCAATACGCCTCAAAACCCTTTTGAGTACAAAATTGTCCAGGATAAAAGTGGGTTGACCGGTGCCGACGGAAATAATGTCGATGTGGAAAAGGAAATGGTTGAATTGGAAAAGGTAGCCCTAAAATATGAAACGGTTTTGAAATTTATCCAAGGCAAGTTTTCTTCTCTAGATTTGGTTATAAAGGGTATCTCCGGAGGTTAAGTAGATGGATTTTAAGGTTTTTGATGTTATAGCTTCGGGACTATCCGCCGAAAGGATAAGAATTAATACAATAGCTTCTAACCTTGCAAATATAGAATCCTATAAAAAAAACGGAAAACCCTACAAAAGATTGGAACCCGTATTTAAAACTGTCCTAAATGAGGAACTATTAAAGGAGGGATTGGCACCGGTTAAAGTTGAAAAAATTGTAGAATCCCCCTATCCCACTGTAAAGGTGTACGACCCCGATAATCCTTATGCGGATAAAAATGGATATGTTGAAAAACCAAATGTAAACCTTATTAAGGAAATGACCGATTTAATAACCGCTTCAAGGGTATATCAGGCGAATTTGAACGCCTTTAACCTAAACAGGGATTTAATCCTTAAAACCATAGAAATGTGGAGGTAAAAAATATGAGGATTAACGACTTATGGAGTTCAAATATTTTTGATTTGAGTAAAAATCAAAGTAAGAATACCGATTTTACCGAAGATATAAAAAAGTTTATTTATGCGGTTAATGAAGAAATTGAAAGGAGTAAGGAATTAAAACGGGAATTTATAGAGGGGAAAGATATTCCCGTATACGAAATAATGATTCAGGGGCAAAAGGCCAAGATATCGTTGGAACTTTTAACAAAGATAAGGGACGAAGCGCTAAAGGCTTACAACAGCGTTATAAATATGCGACTTTAAATAGAAAAGGTTTAAAGTGGCTATGGAAAAACTTAGGGAGCAGTGGCAAAAATTTTTGGATTGGTTTAAAACCCTTCCCCTTTGGAAGAAATTAGCCTTAGTTGGGATTCCCATATTTTTAACCGTTTCCCTCTTGGGAATAGCTTATCTTTTAACCCCCCATTACGGGGTATTATTTTCCAACCTGGACCCGTCTACGATTCAAAAGATAGAGTACGAACTCAGTAAGTTGGGGGTTAACTATTCCGTAGACCTAAAGAAGGGAGTTGTTTACGTTCCCCAAGATGAGGTTGAAAAGTTAAGAATTTACCTTGCCGAAAAAGGAATAATTTCCCCCAATAACAAGGTGGGTTTCGAAATATTCGATAAACAATCCTTTGCGGTTTCCGATTTTGTTGAACAGATAAACTACTTAAGGGCATTGGAAGGTGAGTTGGAAAGAACCATAAAGTCCATTAACGCTATTGAGGATGTAAAGGTAAATATAGCTTTACCCCGCCAGTCGATTTTTGCCCGTCCCGAGGCCGAACCCCGCGCGTCGGTGTTAATAAAACTGAAGCCGGGGATGGATTTAACGCCCGAACAGGTAAAGGCTATAAGGGATTTGGTGGTCGCCTCGATAGTTGGTTTAAAACCTCAAAATGTTGTAATAGTCGACCAATACGGAAGGGATTTAACCGCATTGCTCAACGACGATAGCGTGGTCGGCTTGGCAGCCAACCAACTGAAATTAAAAGAGCAATACGAACGTAAACTGGAAAGGCAAATAGAACAAATACTTTCCAGCGTTGTTGGTTTTGGTAATGCAAAGGTTAAGGTAACCCTATACTTGGACTTTTCACACAGGCAGGAAAAGAGTTATGAGGTTAATCCGGATAAAACCGCAATAGTAAGCCAGCAAAAAGAACAAAAACAGAAAAAAACAATACAACCCGCCGGTGTTCCCGGAACCGAAAGTAATATCCCACCGGGTAAAGGAAAGCTCTATGCGGCCCAGTCCCTCGAGAAGGAAAAGAAAAGTATTACCAACTACGATGTTTCCTATATACAAAAACTTATAGATGACCCAACGATTACCGTAAAAAGGGTATCGGTAGGTGTTATTTTGAATTCCAATGTAAAAGGGATAGACCCTAACAAAATAAAGCAGTTCTTAATAAGTTCCCTTGGATTAAATCCCCAACGGGGGGATACCGTTTCCGTTGTAGTCCTTCCCTTCAAAGGTAAAGAGGAATTGGAAAAACTGTTTGCTAAGAAGGCCGAAAAAGGTATTAATTGGAAAATATATGCCGCTATAGCCCTTATAACCGCTATCGCACTAGGCGCTTTAATTTTTGTTCTTCTCAAAAAACGAAGAGAAAAGGAAGAAGAGCTCGAGGTTTATGGGGGACTTGCCGGTGCTCCTATGGGTGCTGCGGTGGTAAGTGAAAAAGCCGAAGAATCCCTTATAAAGAAACTATCCCGCTTGGCTAAAGAAAATCCCGAACTCTATAAAAAGTTGGTTTTGCAATGGTTAAAAAGTGAGGAGTAGTGCTAAAAAGATAGTCTTATGTCCTTTATTTTAGGGGGATTACTTTTAACGGTTTTATTTGTATTTACATCCTTTGGATTTTTAATAATTAAATACTTTCCCCATAACGGTTTACATATCCTTTCGAACCTCAACTGGGGTTATATATTCTTAGCTTTTGGGCTCTTTTTTCTTTACCATACCTTTGACGCCTTAAGGTTGAAAACCATAGCCAAGGGCTATGGAATAAACTATTCAATTCCTTATGCCTATACAACCTCTTTCATAGCCACATTTGGCTCAACCATCACGCCTGCCCACATCGGTGGAGAGCTGATTATTTTTTATATGCTAAAAAGATTAGGTGTAAAAAACCATAAAATTTGGGGTACAATTTTGTTTAAAACAATTTCGGGTTTATCATTTTTTGTAGTAGCCTTTCCAATATTTATCGCTTATACCGTCTATAATAAGGCTGTTATAAAAAAACTCCTAATATTGGCAGGAATTTTTTTAATATTTACCTTGCTAAGTGTGCCGATTCTAAAACTTTTTAAGGGAATTTCTCTTAAAAGAAACTTTAGAAAGAAACTTAAACTCTATTGTTATGCAATAATATTCTTCTGGAAACATAAGAAAAGTTTGTTTATAATCGCTTGCTTTTATTCTGTATTGCTATACTTAACTTTTTTAAGTTTTGCACCGGTTTTACTTAAAGCGTTTAATGTGAATATTTCGATAGTTCAACTTTATCTGATACAGCTACCTCTGGTATACGCCATTTTCTCGAGTCCCACACCGGGAGGAAGCGGTGTTGGAGAACTGGGAGGGGTAGCAATATTTGCCGGACTTCTCCCGCCACAGGCTTTAGGTTTATTTGTAATACTCTGGAGGTTCTTCTCCCAGTATTTAGGTGCTCTAATTGGAGGAATACTATTTATCTACATCCTTTTAAAGGATTTAGGTGGAGAAAAACCAAGGGGGAAGTTTTATTTTTGACCGCCTAGTTTTGCTTTCAAAATATCCGCAAGGGTGAAGCCTGCACCTTCGGTTTCAGCGGTTTTCTTAGCGACAAATTCCTCGAATACCTTTCTTTCTTCGACTGCCTCTTTTTCCCTCATGGAAACTACAACCCTTTGTTTTTCGGGGTCTACTGTTACGATTCTTACCTCTACCTCTTCCCCGGGTTTTAGACGTTTTGTAGCCTCGCGTTTGGGCATAAAGGCCTCTACACCGTTTTCAAACTGTAGTAGGTAACCACCTTTTACAATACCTACAACGGGTAATTTAACGGTAGCATCCTCACCGTATTTTTCTTTAATTTCTTCGTAGGGGTTGGGTTGTAGTTGTTTTAGACCTAACCTAATTTGGTCTCTGCTCAAACCGAGAACCATAAATTCCCTTTCTTCCCCTACTTTTACGATATCCTCAATGTTTTTAACCGGCAACCAGCTTAGATTTCCTTTTGTTACAAACCCTATAACTCCGGGTGCCAATTCAACGATAACCCTATTACCCTCGATGGCTGTAATTTTGCCTTTTACAACCGACCCAGCGCCATGTTCATCGTAGTAGGCTTCCCAAGGTTTGGGTTGGGCTTTTTTAATGGAAGCCCCTATTCTCCTCCTTTCCTTATCCAAGCGGGTAATAACAACTTCAACTTTTTGACCTTTTTCAAGTAGTTCCTTAGGATGTTCGGGAACGATATTCCACGCTATTTCGGTTTTGGGAACGTAAGCTTCTACACCTTCTTCGAGCTCTACAAAAGCACCCTTATCGATAAGCCCGACAACACGTGCGGGGTATTTCTCCCCAACCTTGTATTTTTCCTCTATGTTTTCCCAAGGATTTGGTTTAAGCTGTTTTAAGCTGAGGTATACAAAGGCGTCGTCCTTGCTCCACCCGGTAACTTTAGCTTTTATCTTTTCTCCTACTTCGGCGTAGTTATAGGGGTTTCTATCCCTACCCCAGGTTAGTTCGTTTAGGGGAATGAACCCGCGGAGGGCTTTTTTGATTTGAACGGTAATTCCCTTTTTGGGGTCTATTTTTATAACCTTACCTTCAACGATATCACCCTCTTTAATTTGCTTTTTGTATTCCTCTACGAGTTTTTTCCTCTCCTCTTCTTCGAATTTCTTTTGGGAAACGGTAATTCTTAACTGTTTACCCTTTTGCTGGAAGTCGGTTACCAATACTTTCACTTTGTCCCCTATTGCGAGCTGTCTGGTGGTTTCCTGTACCGGTAAAAGTGCTTTTATCCCATTTATGGTTACCAAATAACCAATCCTCTTATTGTTCTTTTGAACAATCCTTTCAACCTTGGCCTCGAAGGGTTTGGGCTGACCTACGGAGTTCTTTATTTCCTCTACAAGCTTTCTAACTTTAAGGGGTTTTATCGACAAACGGGGGTTTTGCAAACGGTTGGTAATTTTCACCAAAACAGCTTCTACTTCATCTCCAACCTTTAACTGTTTTCCTTCCTGTTCCAATTCCTCTTTGGGGAGGATAGCCTCTATTTTGTAACCGATATCGACGTAATAGTTGTTGTCATCTTCGGCTACAACGGTACCTTTTACAATTTGACCCCTTTGTAATTGGGTTTCTTCCTCCTTGCTTAGATACTGCTCCAAAAGCTTTTCAAATTCGTTGGTCATAACTTCCCCCTTGGTTTGGATTTTTTAAAAGAAAAAAGTTTAGAGGAAATCTCATGATGAACACTAAGGGGTTTATTTTATCAAACCAATTTCTCCTCGTCAAGCACTATAAGTTCATCTTCGGGCAAAACCTTAAGGGTTAGAGGAGGGGCAAGTATCAGTTTCCTACCTTTGTAGATACCTATAACCTTCAAAAACCCAAGTCGGTGGAGAATTTCGTCCAACGTCATAGGTTTCTCGGATAGTTCCCTAAAGGGGATTATTTTTAGATGAATATCCTCTAAAAGTTCCTCCAAAACCTCCAAACTCTTCGGTTGGATTACCGATTTTCCTATTAACTTTCCAAGGTATTCACCGGCAATTATTATCTTGTTGGCAAGATGCCGTTTTTTTGCAGCCCGTGCGTTTTCCTCTTTGAGGTACTCGGCAATTATGAAAACTTTAGGGGCTAGAAATCGCACCAGCAACGCTATCAAAGAGGTCCGAGCATCTATCGTATCCTCGTTTAGGAGTTCTTTCTTCTCCGCCAAAATAATAACCAAATTGGCGTGTTCCACATTGACGCTTACGAGGGTATCCTCCTTGGTGGGGTCCCCTATTTTTAAAAAGCACTCGTTGGGGATACTTTCCTCCTTTTCCTCGGTAACGACCACAATGTGTTTTTTGAACAATTTCGGATTTTCCCTAATCTCTTTAATTATGTATCTTCCGGTTTCGTTCCATCCGCATATGACGATATGATTTTTTAGGGTTTTGAATTCAACCATTCCACTTTTAATCCTTTCCAAATATTCTATGAAACCGGAGCTCAATACGGCGGTAAAGAGAGAGAACAATCCAACACCACCGGCAACTGTTAGCATTACAATAAGACGACCTTCTTGGGTATGGGGTGTAATATCCCCGTATCCAACAGTTGTCAGGGTTATAAAGGTAAAATAAAAAGCATCAAAAAATGTTTTTATCTCCGGATTTTTCGAATGTTCTACGGTAAAAATCCAAATCGACATAAATAGAAGAAAAATTGAAAAGAGAATAACTAAGAAAACCAATTGGGCTATGTTTTCTTTAAAAACCTCTATAAAACCTTCCAAAAGAAATCGGTAAAAACCCAAGCGGAAAATCCTAAGGAGGGCTAAAATCCTTAACAACCTCAAAGGTTGGAATATGTAAAGCATGGAAAGGAGGTCGACTATTGAATAAAAAGAAAAAATGTACTTTAATTTAGGTTTAAAAGCCAGTTTAAGTGCTTTTTTTATATTCCTGTATCTGAAATAAGCTTTTTCAAAATCCTCCCAAAAATCGGAGGTTAAAATAAACCTACCAAACCATTCAAAGGCTATAACAACGGTGGCGAGGTTAATAATTTTTTCGGCAATAGGGTCCAAATTCGACGGAATTATGTCGAATAAATCCAACAAAAGTAAAACTATGGAAAGTATTATTACCGTAAAAGAAAAGAGGTTATATATATAAAACACTATTGAGGAGCTGTCTTCGAGAAGTTTAAAGTAAAACTTTCCCAAATAGTATCCAATTTTTTTTAACCTTTTGATGCGTTTATAAGTAATTTCCACCCTAAATTGGGATTATTTTACATAAATCCAACAGTAAACGGTTCTTTTTTTATCCAAAACCACTTTTGGAGGAAATTCCTCGCACTTTTTATCCCTGTAGGGGCATACAAGTCTAAACGGGCATCCCCCGTCGCGGATTGTTTTGGTTTCTCCCTCATCGGTTGGTTTTCTTTCGAAAGGGGAACTTGCCGGGATACTCCTTAAAAGGAATTCCCCATAAGGGTGCAGGGGCTTTTCTAAAAATTCCTTCAAGG
Source organism: uncultured Aquifex sp. (assembly GCA_964571355.1). Taxonomy (GTDB): domain Bacteria; phylum Aquificota; class Aquificia; order Aquificales; family QOAS01; genus QOAS01. The sequence goes on along the minus strand of CAZNBH010000033.1, from coordinate 498 downwards.
GTGAAATTTCCATAATCCGTCCACCCAGTAGGAGGGCTACTTTGTCGCCGACCTTTGCGGCTATTCGGATGTCGTGGGTGATAAAGATTAATCCGCGAAAGCGGCGTATTTTTTGAAAAAGCTCCAAAATTTCAAATTGAACGGAGAGGTCGAGGGCGGAGGTGGGCTCATCGGCAACTATAAGTTTCGGCTCCAAGACCAAAGCCCTCGCAATAGCCACCCGTTGCCTTTGTCCCCCCGATAGTTCCGAGGTTTTTCTGTTCCACAACTCGGAGGAGACTTTTGCCTCCAAAAGGGTTTTTTCTACCCGCTCCCTTCGGAGGGTCTTGGGGAATTTGTGAACTACGAGGGGTTCTTCTACCGCCTCCCACACGGTGTAGTTTGGATTTAGCGAACCTCGTGGGTCTTGAAAGACCATGGAAACTTCTCGGGTGTACTCCTTACCCATCCTAAAAATGTTTCTTCCTTTGAAGAGGATTTCCCCCTCCGAAGGTTTTA
>CAZNBH010000032.1:0-7583 GCA_964571355.1 uncultured Aquifex sp. | reverse complement strand
AACCCATGCAAGGGTTAAAAAAGCTCCTCGAAGTCCATAAGAGGTTAAAAGAACTAAATCCAACCGATGAAGGTTTTAAAAATCTTCTAAAAAAACACTTTGAGGAAGAGGAAAAATTTTTGTCACAATTTGGGGAAAAACTCGGCGGAGAGGACGAACTTTCCCCCATTGGTATGGTGAAAAGGGAACATAAACTTCTATTGGAATATTTAGAAAGGGGAGACCTCGAGGGGTTTAAGGACCTCCTCGAATACCACCTAAAAAAGGAAGAAACCCAAATATTTACCCTTTTAGAGTGAATAACCGAACATTTTGACCAATTCGGGTCTTTCCCTCCAATCCTCCTTAACCCTTACCCAGAGTTGGAGGTAAACCGGTTTTCCCAAGATGAGTTCGAGTTCCTCCCTCGCCCTCTTACCGATTTCCCTTAGGCGTTGTCCTTTTTTACCGATGATAATCGGCTTTAGGCTTTCTCGGCTTACGATGATTTCGCCGGTTATTACGAGCATATCGGGGTTTTTGTCGCCCGGCTTTATCTCGTTAATAACAACCGCAACCTCTTGGGGAACTTCGTCGTGGGTTAGTTGCAGTATCTTTTCCCTAACTATTTCGGCTACATAGAGCCTCAAGGGGAGGTCTACCGTCATATCTTCGGGGAATAGAGGTTCCCCTTCGGGGAGGTATTTTTTAATAACCTCCAAAAGCCTTTTAACGTTTGTTCCCTTTTTGGCGGATATCGGAACTATTTCGGCAAAGTTGTAATATTTGGAGCTTTCCTCTATGAGGGGTAGTAGCTCGTCGGTTTTTTTGAGCTTGTCTATCTTGTTTATTACCAAAATAACCGGCTTGTTTAAAGGTTTAACGTATTTTTCGAAGATTTCCCTATCCTGCTTGGTCCAAGGGCGGTGAGCCTCTATCATAAAGAGAATCACATCGGCGTCCTGTAGGGATGTCGTAGCCATCTCTATCATCGCCTTTTCCATAGCGTCCTGTTCGCGGTATATTCCCGGGGTATCGAGGAAAACTATTTGGGCATCGGGCTCGTTTTTAATCCCCAAAAGGCGTATTCTCGTAGTTCCCGGCTTATCGGTAACAATGGAAACCTTCGTTCCTATAAGGGCGTTTATAAGGGTGGATTTCCCCACGTTGGGTTTACCGACTATGGTTACATACCCGACTTTTTTCTTGGGTTTTTGTTCCTCCTGTTGGAACTTTTGTTGGTAATACTCCAAAAGGTCTTGACCTTCTACCTGTTCCTTTTGCTGGTTTTCCTTCCTTTCCTCTTTTTCCATTAGGTGTTTAAATTTAGGCGAAAACCCTTAACGGGAATAGTTTTTGTCAATTTCCGAGGATGGGATATTTGCTTTTAAAAATCACCTTTGAGGTTGGTTTTTGTAGATGGAATTAACCCTATGGGCGGAATTATCAAAAAACCCCTCTACATCGGTGGGGAAGAGGTTTGGAAAGAACCCACTATAGACGTTATCTATCCTTACAACCGTCAAAAGGTGGGGGAAGTTCCCGAGGCTACCCCCGAGGATGTAAAAAAAGCCGTAGACCTTGCGGTGGAAGGGCAAAAGGAGATAGCCTCCCTCACGAGTTACGAGAGGAGTCAAATCCTCTATAGGGCTTACGAACTTTTAAAGGAACGTGCGGAGGAATTCGCAAAGGTAATAGTCCTCGAGGTGGGAAAAACAATAAAGGAAGCCCGCACCGAGGTTATGAGGGCTCAACAGACCTTGCTCCTATCGGCGGAAGAGGCAAAAAGGATTTACGGGGAAACCATCCCCTACGACGCCGTTCCCAACGGGAAGGGTAAAGTCGGTTTTTACATCAGGGTACCCGCCGGTATAGTTGCCGCCATCACCCCGTTTAACTTCCCGCTTAATTTGACTATGCACAAGGTTGCGCCCGCCTTGGCGGCGGGAAATGCGGTTGTCGTAAAACCCTCCGAAAGGACACCTTTATCGGTCGCCATGCTTGCCGAAATCCTCTACGAAGCGGGGGTTCCCAAAAAAGCCCTATCGGTCGTTTACGGCTTTGCCGATGTCGGAAAGGCTCTAACCACCGACGAAAGGGTCAGGGTGGTATCCTTTACCGGTTCGAGGAAGGTCGGCGACATCATAGCCCGCCAAGTTGGGATAAAAAAACTCGTATTGGAACTCGGGTCTAATTCCGCCCTCATAGTGGACAAGGATGCCGACCTCAAAAAGGCGGCTAAAAAGGCTGTTCAAGGAGGATTTGCCCTGGCGGGGCAGGTCTGCATATCGGTGCAAAGGGTTTTCGCCCATAAGGAGGTATTCGACGAGTTTGTAAAACTTGTGGTGGAAGAGGTTAAAAAACTCAAGCTGGGTGACCCGATGGACGAAACCACCGATGTAGGTCCAATGATTTCCCCCCAAGATGTGGAGAGGATAAAAATCTGGATAGAGGAGGCGGTAAAGGACGGCGCAAAGGTGGTTTACGGCGGAAAACCCCTATCGGAAACGATGTTCCAACCGACCGTTATGACCCACGTCCCGCGGCATTCGAGGGTTTGCGCCGAGGAAGCCTTCGCCCCGATAATTTTCGTAAACCCCTACGAAACCACCGAGGAAGCCCTCGACTGGGTAAACGACAGCGATTACGGTCTCCAAATAGGGGTCTTTACCAACAACCTAAAAACCGCTTGGGAGTTTATCCGAGGTGCGGAGGTTGGCGGGGTAATCATAAACGACATTCCCACCTTCAGAGCCGATAATATGCCTTACGGAGGGGTTAAATATTCGGGAATAGGAAGGGAAGGGCCGAAATTCGCAATAGAGGACTACACCGAAATAAAGGCGGTCGCCATAGACCTTTCTTAAATCCTTATTCGGGAAGTTCCTCTTCGAGATTTACTATATCCTCGGGGGGTTCTTCCTCTCCCTCTTCCTCAACGAGTTCCTTTAAGTATTCGGCGTATTCCTCCGCGGTTAACAAATCCTCGACCTCGGAGGGGTCCCTCATCTCAATAACGCAAATCCAACCATCTTCGTAGGGATACTCGTTTACAAGTTCGGGACTGTTTTCGAGCTCGGAATTAATATCGACAATTTTTCCGCTAACGGGAGAATAAACGGGAGCTACGCTCTTTACGCTCTCTATGTTCGCTATGGTATCGTTTTGCTCAACCTCTTGGTTGAGTTCGGGAAGCTCCACGTAAACGATGTCTCCCAATTCGCTTTGGGCGTAATCGGTTATCCCTATGCGGGCTTTGTTCCCCTCTTCGATGAGGCACCACTCGTGCTCTTTGGTGTAATACCTATCGGTCGGAACCCTATACTTATTCGCAACGATAATTTCGTCCATGCGATTTAAATTTTATGCCCCGAAGGGGGAAAAGCTATAAAGAAGGGGAAAACTTTTAAAGGATTACTGACCGAGTTCGAACCTAACGAACCTGGTAACCTTAACCTTTCCGCCGAGCTGTTTGGAAACCTCGTCGATGAGTTTCTTAATGGATTTTTTGTCCTCTTTAATGAAGGGTTGCTCCAATAGAACCTTTTCCTGATAGAACTTTTTGAGCTTTCCTTCGGCAATCCTTTCGAGGATGTGCTCGGGTTTACCCTCCTGTTTTGCCTGTTCCATGTAAATCTCTTTTTCCTTTTGGATAACCTCTTGGGGGATATCCTCAACCGATAGGTATTCGGGTCTCATGGCTGCTATCTGTAGGAGGATATCCTTAACCAACTCTTGAACTTCGGGCTTTTCGCATAAGTCGGCGGGTTCGCATTCGACCTCGACCATAGCCCCTATCCTTCCGGGGGGGTGGATATAGGTGGCGATTAGTTTGTTGTCCCCTTCGGCGTCGAAGCGGGCAAACCTCTTGATTTGGATATTTTCACCTATTTTGGCTATAGCCTCTTTAACGAAGGTATCGACGTCCTTACCGGGCTCGATTTCGGTTTTCTTTAGCTCTTCAACGTCGCCCAAACCGACGTTTTTGAACTTATCCTCTTTGGCGATTAGCTCGGCTATCTGCCTTGCGTAGCTCTGGAATAGGTCGTTCCTTGCGACGAAGTCGGTTTCGCAGTTTATTTCCAAGAGAACACCTTTTTTGCTATCGCCTACCGCTACAACCAATCCCTCTTTGGTTTCCCTCGAAGCTTTCTTGGCGGCTTTGGCGAGCCCTTTTTTCCTCAATATTTCCTTTGCCTTTTCTATATCGCCGTTAGCCTCCTCGAGGGCTTTTTTGCAGTCGAGCATACCAGCCCCGGTCATTTCACGGAGCTGTTTTACCAATTCCATGGAAATCTTTGCCATTTCGGTACCTCCCGAAGGTTTTCTATTTTATTTGGAACCCTAAAAGGTATTTAGTCTCCTATAGACCCTTAAAGGGTTTCAAGTCTTTAATCGTTCCTGTTGCAGAAGTTCATCGCGGGCTCTATCCCCTCGGTGATAGCCCTTAAAATGCACTCCCCCGCCTTTTGGATTGCCCGCTGTATTATCGGGCGTTGTTCGGAAGAAAAGGGGCTTAAAACGTAGTTGACCACCTGCCTTTTCTCCTTCGGTCTTCCTATCCCTATCCTCAAGCGGTAAAAGTTTTTAGTTCCCAACTCCTTTATGATGTTTTCGACCCCTTTTTGACCTGCGGAGGAACCTCCAAACTTTAGCTTCGTAACCCCCAATGGGAGGTCGAGGTCGTCGTGAACAACCAAAACCTCTTCCGGTAGAAGGTTTAAATCGGTAATTAGGTTTTTAACCGCCACCCCCGAGAGGTTCATATAGGTCTGCGGCTTGGCGAAATAAACGGTGGTTCCCCCTATGTTTTTCTTGTAGAGGTGGGAAAAACAGCACTCCTCGAACCGTTTTAGCTTTAAACGCCTCGCCAAATGGTCGATTACCATAAATCCGACGTTGTGGCGGGTTTCCTTGTAATGCTCCCCGGGATTTCCCAAACCGACGACCAACCTAATCATCTTTACTCCTCCCTTATACGCCTTAGGAAGTTGACGCTCTCTATATGGGCGGTTTGGGGGAACAGGTCGAGCACGTAGGCTTTCTCATAAACGTAATCGCCACCCCTCAAGATTTTGCCCAAATCCCTTGCCAATGTCGAAGGATTGCACGAAACGTAGACTATCCTATCGGGCTTTAGCTGCATAAGCACGTTTATATCCCTCTTATCCAACCCGCTCCGCGGGGGGTCGAAAATCACCGTATCGATTTCCTTATCGAGATGCTTTTTCATATGCTCCGAAGGGGTAGCCCTCAAAAAGAGGGTGTTGGGGCGGTTGTTCAGCTTGGCGTTGTAGGTGGCGTCGGCTATGGCGAAGTGGTTCATATCGCTACCTTCTACGAAAAACGCCTTTTCCGATACGGGAATGGAAAAGAAACCTATCCCGCAAAAGGTGTCCAAACAATAACCCCTTTTGTCCTCGGGGGTAACCAACTCTATAAATTTATCCCACAAGAGGTAGTTGTTTTGGACAAAACTCTCGGCGGTCACCCTGTACTCGAAACCCTTTGCCGCTATAAAGGTGTAATCCCTACCTACAAACTCCTGACGGACCAACTCCCTACCGAACCTCTTGTAGGAACCTATTCCCACCACCCAAGGGGGGAGAAACTTTTCCTTTATCCTATAGAGGTCGTTTTTCGAAAGGGGTTCCTCCGAGATGAGTTTTATAAGGGCTTCGTCCCTCGTGGGGGAATAGGTTACGTGTATCTCCCTAAGTTGTTTGTATTCAACCGATACCTTTTTTAGGTCGGGGATAAGCTCGTTTATCCTCGGGTGGAGAATGGGACAGGTTTCAATATCGACTATTTCTCCGTATCCCTTTAGCTCCCTTAGTGTTTCGTCCTCCACAAATCCGAGCTTCCCGTTGTCCACGTGGAACTGCGCCCTAATCCTATACCCGTAGGGTTGGGGCGAGGGTATAGCCTCTATAGGTGGAAGCTCTTTGAGCTTTCCCACCCTTTGGAGTTGTTCCTTAAATATTTCCACCTTTTGGTTGAGTTGCTCCTTGTAGTCCAAATGCTGGAGCTGACAACCCCCGCAAACCCCGTAATGGGGGCAAACCGGTTCAACCCTCGCCGAGGAGGGGATTATCACCTTTAAAAGCCTCCCCTCCCCGTAGTCCTTTTTTTCCTTTATTACCTCTATGCGGACTATTTCGCTCGGGGCGGTGTATTTGACAAAATAAACTTTGTTCTCGTACCTACCCAATCCCTTTCCGCCGGCTACGAGCTTGTCTATCTTCAGCTCTATTTCCTTTGCCATAGCATTTTTAAATCTAAACGGGTGGGCGGAAATAAATAGGTTCCACCCTTAGGAGCTCCGCCACCTGTCCCCTTTTGAACTTTTCGCAGGCTATTTTCGCCCCCACCTCGGAGTAGGTATCGGTTTTTACCCTTACGAGGTTTTCTATAACGAGCCTTTCCTCCAAAGGTTTGAACTCCTCGTAAAACCTCTCGGGGATTACCAAAACGGGTTTTTTCCCCACGAGGTTTTCTATATCGCCTTCCTCCAAAGGTTTGGGTTTTTGTATTTCTTTTTTCCCCGAGGGGGTTACCTCCCAAAGGGAGTAGACCCAATAGCGGGAGACCTTTGAAACGGTCAAATGCAACCCCTTAAAGGGGGAAAATTCGAGCAAAACCTCAAAGGTGGAGTAGGTTAAAAGGGGTTTTCCCGAAACCTGGGCGTAGGTCTTTGCCAACGTAACACCCACCCTAAGGCTGGTGGAGTACCCTATTCCCAAATTCACCGCAAAGAGGTCGATATTCCTTATTTCCACACCGAGGTCGTCGAAGATTTTCGGAAACAGTTCGAGGGACTTTTTTCCCCTATCTTCCCCGTAGAGGAGAAGGGTTTTTCGGTTTTCGCAATCGTAGAGGGTGAAATTCTGATAGGAGTAAGCCGTATCGAGGCTAAGCAGGAGCATAGCCTTTAAAATTGTAGGTTGTTATGAGGAAGTTGCTAATAGCCTTTGTCCCTTTTTTTAGCTTCGCAATGGGCGGACAACCCCAACTGAACCAAATAATCCCCGCCACCATTGTGGATAAAGCGGGAAAAACCCACGAAGTGGGCGCCCTCGTTTGCGACGATAAAACCTATTTCAAATTCAAAGACGGGGCGGTGGAGGTGAAGGTTCCCTTTTCGAAGATAAAGAGCCTAAAGGTAATAGCCCCTTCGGGGGATTACCTAAAGGTGGAGGTTATTTTTAAAAACGGACAAAAAAAGGAATTCCTAATAAACCCCGACGTGGAATGCGTTGGAACAACCCCCTACGGGACTTTGGACGCCTATATAGACCAAATAAAGGAAATAGATTTCAAAAACCCCCAAGGGTAATCAATCCTCTACGACCTCTATGCGGTTTCTACCCTTTTGTTTAGCCCTGTAGAGGGCTTCGTCGACCCTTCTAAAGAACTCCTTGGGGTTTCCACCTTTGAATTCCCCCACCCCGAAAGAGGCGGTAATTTTTACACCGTCCACGGGGGAATTTTCTATGGTTTTCCGCAACCGTTCCGCCAACCTCTTTGCATCCTCGAGGGTTCCGTTTACAAATATGGCGAATTCCTCCCCTCCCCAGCGGATTGCAATGTCGTTTCTCCTTATT
>CAZNBH010000031.1:0-7691 GCA_964571355.1 uncultured Aquifex sp. | reverse complement strand
GAGGTTTTTGGATTTGTAATAATCCACCAAGGGTTGGGTTTGTTTTCTGTACACCTCGAGGCGTTTCCTAATAACCTCTTCCCTATCGTCGTCCCTCTGGATAACCTCGACCCCTTCGGGGGGAGGGTTGTATTTAATGTGGTAAACTTTGCCGGTTTTTGGGTCTATCCTCCTTCCGGATAGCCTTTCCACCACCACCTCGTCGGGGACTTCGAAGAGGATAACCGCGTCGAGTTTTTTACCGCTTTCTTTTAGCATCTTTTCGAGGGCTTGGGCTTGGGCTACCGTTCGGGGGAACCCGTCGAGTATAACGTTACCCCCTTCGGGGAGTTTTTCCTTTATAAGTTCCACTATGAGGTCGTCGGGAACGAGTTCTCCCCTATCCATGTATTCCTTAGCCTTTAGTCCCAAGGGGGTTTGGTTTCTCACCGCCTCCCTTAGGAGGTCTCCGGTGGATATATGGATAAAACCTTTTTCCTCGACGAGCCTTTGGGCTTGAGTTCCCTTACCCGCACCGGGGGGTCCCAGGAATACCACAATCATAGAGGTTTAAATGATAAGCGTTCCCTTAAAAGGTTCGAAGTTTCCAAAGAAAATCGCCCAAAGGTGGGAGAAAAACCCCCTTAAAGGTCGATTTTGTAACCTACACCCCTAACGGTTTTTATATACTTGCCACACTTTCCCAACTTTTTGCGGATTTTTGTAATGTGGACGTCCACCGAACGGGAGGCTGTCTCCCTACCAAAGGGGGCAAGGGCGTCGAGCAACGTTGAACGGGGAACGACCTCCCCCTTTTTCTCCAACAGGGTTTGGAGGATTTTAAACTCCGCACGGGTGAGCTCCACCTTTTCGTTCCCGCAATAGGTTTCGAACTTTTCGGGAAACATTTTTAGGTCTTCGAAGGAGAGGGTTTTCTCCTCCCTTTGGTGGTACCTTTTCAATATCGCCCTAAGGCGGGCTATAAACTCCCTCACCGAAAAGGGTTTGGAGATGTAATCGTCCGCCCCGAGTTCGAAACCCTTTAACCTGTCCTCCTCGAGGGTTTTAGCGGTTAAAAACACCACCGGGATATCCCTATAGGCTTCGTTCGACTTTATTATCTCGGCGAGTTTAAAGCCGCTCATACCGGGAAGCATCACATCGAGGACAACTATGTCGGGTTTTTCCCCCTTGGTCATGAAGTTGAGGAATTGCTCCCCCCTTTCGAAGGGGTAGACCTTGAAACCCTCCTTTTGGAGGTTGTAGGTGAGGATATCGAGCAAATCGGGGTCGTCCTCTACGATGGCAACGGTGTAAGGCATCGGAAATAAATGTTAAGGGAAAGGGAAGGCTTAACGTTCGCCGTAGGCTTTCTCCCCGTGGAGGTGCTTGTCGAGACCTTCGATTTCGACCTCTTCCGAAACGCGGAGCCCCTTGGTGAGGGCTTCGGTTACCTTTAGGAGGATAAAGCTAACCACCGCGGTATAAACCACCACAACGAGGGTTCCCACTATTTGGGGAATTATTAGGGAAAAACCTCCGTAAAAGAGCCCATTTGCATCGCCGACAGCCTTGGAGGCGAAGAGGGCTATCGCCAACGTTCCGGTAATTCCACCAACGCCGTGGACGCCGAAAACGTCGAGGGCGTCGTCGTAGCCGAACTTAGCTTTAGCCCATACCACCGCCAAGAAGCAAATAATCCCCGCCAATATTCCTATGGCGAACCCGCCGAATATATCGACAAAGCCGGCGGCGGGGGTGATGGTTGCAAAACCGGCGATTATACCGGTCATAAAACCGAGGGTGGTGGGTTTGCCGAACTTAATCCATTCGAGGGCTGCCCAAACTACGGCAGCGACAAAGGCGGCTATGAGGCTGACGAAGGCGGCGTTTACCGCTTGGGCATTTAGTGCGAGAGCCGAACCACCGTTAAATCCGAACCAACCGAATGCCAATAGACCCGTTCCCAAAGCCACGAGGGGTAGGTTGGAGGGCATCATTATAGCCTCTTTCCTTTTACCTAAAACATAGGCACCTACCAAGGCGGTTACCCCGGAGGTGGCGTGAACCACGAGTCCACCTGCAAAGTCGTGAACCCCGAGGTTGCTCAAAAATCCGCCACCCCAAATCCAGTGGGCTACCGGAACGTATACGAAGGTGAGCCACAATGCCCCGAATATCAACCAGGCGGAGAACTTAATCCTCTCTATCCAGGCGCCAGCTATAAGCCCGACGGTGATGGCGGCAAAGGTCATCTGATAGAAGGCGAACAGGTAGGCGTATAGGTTGCCCGCCACATCGGAAGGGCTCGAGGGTGAGTAATTAATCAGGAATACCTGCTTTAGGGTCCCTATTATCCCCCCTACATCCCCTTCGAAGGCGAGGGAATACCCGTAGGCTATCCATAGAATGGACGCCACCGCAAAGGAACCCATCACCATAAAGATGGTGTTGAGCATACTGCGGGTTCGGGTAAGCCCGCCGTAAAAGAGGGCGAGACCGGTAAAGCCCATTACAAAGACCAAAGCCGTTGCCAGGAGAATCCAAAGGTTGTCAACCGGATTTAGTCCCTGCATAAAAGAATTGATTACAAAAATGTGAAAAAATAGAAAGAAAGTTTTAGTCTCCAAAACTTTACAAATTTGTAACCACTAATTGTCGGATTTTAAGACCTTTAAAATCTCTTCGAGGGTGAGCTTTTGTTCCTCCCTCGTGTGGAGGTTTTTGAGGGGATATTTACCCTCTTTTAGTTCGTTTTCCCCCACCACGATGGTGTAGTCCGCCCCTATCTTGTTGGCGAACTCGAACTGTTTCCTTATTTTCCCCTCGCGGTAGGAAACCTCGGTTCTCACCCCGTGGGTTCTCAAGAAGTTTGCCACCTTTAGGGCTTCAACCTTTTCCCTATCCCCCCCGAAGGGGATAACCAGAACGAGTTTTTCCCTCGGGGGAACTTCCTTTAGGAGCAACATAAGGCGTTCAACACCGGCGGCGAACCCCAAGGCGGGGGTAGGGGGTCCCCCCAGTTCCTCCACGAGGTAATCGTACCTTCCCCCCGCTATAACCGTTTTTCCGAGCTCCTCCGATACGCACTCAAACACGGTTTTGCTGTAGTAATCCAAACCCCTAACGAGGTAGGGATTTTCGACAAATTCGACCCCCAATGCGGATAGGTATTCCTTCACCTTTTGGTGATGGGTTTTGCACTCCTCGCAGAGGTAGTCGGTAATTTTGGGGGCGTTTTTTGCCACGAGCTGGCAACCTTCAACCTTGCAGTCCAAAACCCTTAGGGGGTTTCTCTCCAACCTCCTTTGGCAGTCCTCGCAGAGCTCCTCCCTATGTTGTTTTAAATATTCGATTAACGCCTCGCGGTATTTGGGTCGGCATTTTTTACACCCGAGGGAGTTTATCTCTATCCTCGCGGGGATTTTGAGTTTTTTTAAAATCTCGTCGGAAATCTTTATTATTTCGGCGTCCGCCAAAGGGTTGGAGGTTCCCAATACCTCCGCCCCTACCTGGTGAAATTCCCTATACCTACCCTTTTGGGGTCTTTCGTGTCTGAACATAGACCCCTCGTAGTAGAGCTTTTTATAAGTCCCGTCGGCGTAGAGCTTGTTTTCTATATAAGCCCTCACAACCCCGGCTGTTCCCTCCGGACGTAACGCTATATCCCTCCCCCCCTTGTCCTGGAAGGTGAACATCTCCTTTTCCACTATGTCGGTTGCCTCCCCTATAGACCTCGTAAAGAGCTTGGTGTATTCGACCGTCGGGAGGATTATCTCCTCGAAGTTGTACCTCTCGAGGATTTCCCTAATGGTGTTTACCACGTGGCGGTATTTCCTCGCCTCTTCCCCTATGAGGTCCCTAAAGCCCCTTACCGTCTTTATTTTTTCTCCCATATCCAAAAGGTATTTATTAAAGCCCTTCGGGAAATATTTATTTATTTAGCCTTTTATTATCATATTTTTTTAGTATCTTATTGTTAAGTTTCCAATAGCAATTAAAAAATTTTAGGGAGGTAGCGCTATGCGGAGAACCCTCACGGTGGCAATCTTGGTCACCATCGTAGGCGTTTTGCTCGGTATGGGTATCGGGGGGTTTGTAACCTACTCCTCGGTTTCCAAAATGGTCAAAGGCTTGCCCGGGGCGCCGATAGTGGTCGGGGCAAAGTACGACCAGGACAAAAACGCCCTCGTTCTCGACATCTTTAACCCCGGAGGGCTACCCATTTATGTGGAGACCACCGCCCTGGTGTTCAAGCCTAAGAACGGAAACGGCTACGAGCTGGCAAATATCCCCGCCAACGTCAAAATCGAAGGGGGAACGGTAGCCCGCCTAATTTTGAAGCTAAAGGGTGAGAGCAAAGGACACGTCCAAATCGGCGACGTCCTAACCGGTACCTTGGTATACCACTATCCCTACATACCCCAAATCTACACCACCACCTACAACCTAACCGTGGGTAAAGGTTTCTCCCAAAACCCCGCCGAGGTAATCCAAAAGGCTAACGAACAGGCTAAGGAAAAGGAAAACCAAAAATAACCTAGGGGGGTAAAGAGATGAGCCTGTGGTTCGCCGTCATCTTCGGGATATTTTTGGCACTTTTAGCCCTCCTCGTAATGGGGGTTACCATTTTCTCCCCCGAGGTTGGGATATTGCTCATTAGCTCCCTCGCCTTCGGTATGTTTGCCTTCAGGCTGCTATCGTCCTACGTGTTGGTAATAGCCACGGCGGACGCCTTTAAGGAGGGGAAACTGCCCACCGACTACGCCAAGCTCGCCCAAAAGAGCGGCAAAACCGAGGAGGAGATAAAGAACATCCCCCTCTCCGCCGTATTGGCCCTAATCCTCGCCGCGCTGGAGCCCTACAGGTACACCTTCTACTTCGGGTTTGTACTGATACTGCTCGTTTCGTTGGTGGCTTACTCGCTGCCGAGCTACACCGATATGAGGCTCTACACCGAAGCCCTCTTTTGGGGAGCTGCTTTAACCACCTTTATAGTTTGGGCGTTTGAAAACTTCGCCGAGGCATCCGTTGCCGAGGTGGCCGAACTCGAACAACAACAGGGGGAAAACCAAACCACCTAACAGCGGAGGTTTTTCACCTTTATTTTCCCCTTTAGGGGTTCGATAATCTCCCCCTCCAACTTTAGGAGTTTTTCCCTAAAGTCCTCTACCAAAAGGTGGAACAACCGAACTTTGTAATCTTCCAAAAGTTGGACAATTTCCCTTTTGGTTTCCCCGCGGTGGAGGGCTTCGTCTATTTTGTTCACAACAAAATCGCTCGCAACCCAGGCGATAGCCCCCGCCACAGCCCCGCAAATGGGTGCAACCAGGGGCATCTCCATACAAACCCCCACACCGCTACCGAAAGCCCCTATGGCGGAGGCGAACTTTACAGCCAGCTTTTCGGCAAGCTTTACCGCCACCTTTTGGGCAATTTTGGCGGCTAGCTTTGCCGAAAACTTTTTAAAGGTAACCCAAGCCACCGCCGTCCCTATCCCGACCGAGGTTAGGGCTTTTGCATACCCCGAAAGGGTTAATTTCCCGAGTTGTTTAGAAAAATCCCCCTCGAGGGTTTTGTAAACCTCCTCCACCACCGCGGGGTCTACCTTTAAATTCGAAACCTCCTTTTGGATTTCCCTTTTCAGCTCCTCCCTGTAGTGGGAGAGGATGATTTCCCCCACCCCCTTTAGGAAGTTTTTAAGCTCCCTTTCCTCGAGGGGGAGAACCTTTTCCTTTAGAAACCCCTTAAGGTCTTCCTCCGATAGGAGGTATTCCTCAAAGAGTTTGGTTAGGTAATCCTCCGCTCGGGGTTCTATTTCCCTTTGAAGGCACACCTTTAGGTCCCCTTCGAGGTAGCAACCTATGTAGGTTTTCAAACGCTTTGCGACCTCCTTTGCGCGGTAGTAGATAACGAGGTAATCGGTGAGGAGGGAATAATACTTGTCCAAAAAGCGGTCCACCCTTTCTTTTTCTATCCTTTTAAAGTATTGGTCGAGGATTTTAGAGAGCTCCGCCTCGAACCTCCTTTGGGTTTGTTCCTCGAGCCTCTTTATATCGGGGAGGGATTTTTCCAAGGCGCAGGCTAAAATCTCGTCCCTTCTTTTCTCGATGGAGCGAATCAACCTTTTTGTAATTTCTCCCGCCGAAGGCGGCTTGGGAATTGTTTGGTTTAAAGGAAATGCCCCTTCGGGGGATTTTTTTACAAGTAAGTAGTAGAGGGTGGAAACCGCCGCGACGAACAGGGTAGCACCCAAAAGGATAGCCCAAAAAGCCCCCCAAAAGTTCACCTTTCCTTTCTCATATCGAGGAGGATTAGGTAATCGGTTATCACCTTTGCGGTCGTCCATAAAATCGTTCCCCCTTTGAGGATAAGGTAAAGGACTAAAAACGTGTAAAGGGGGGGATACTCGACCCCCAAAAGGGTCAAGTTCCAAAGGGTGTAGTCGGACACCTTGAGGAAAAAGTAAAGTTCACCCAAAAGGGGGCAGGCAAACTCCGAACTCTCCCTCAAAAGGTGTTTTAAAAAGAGTTCCGTAGAGGGTTGGCTTAAAACATCTCCCAACGTGAGGGTTTGAAACTTGAAATAAACGTATAAGGTGAGGGAAAAAATCCCCACCAAAAGGGGCAAAAAAAGGGACAAAAGCCTATAACCCACCTCGGGAGGGGTTTGTTCGAATACAAAACCCCTCAAAGGTTTGTAAAGGACCGCCACCGCAAAGGTTTGAAGGACTACGAAAACGAGGGCGGTTTTGTCGAAATTAAAAAGAAACTCGAGGAGGACTATCAGAAAAACAACCCCGAAGAGGAGCGATAAAAAAAGGCTGTAAAACCACCTGGTGAGGATTTTCCTAATGAGACCCTCTTTGAGGGTCAAACAGGTCGCCAAGTACCTCCGATAGTTGAGGGAGATAACGAACCCCGGGAAGGAACTAAAAGCGATGACCAAAACCGCCAAAGGGAAAAACAAATAGCACGGCAGGAGGTGCATACTTAAAGTATTCCCAAAAGGCGTAGCTCCCTGCGGGTTCTTTCTATAGCCCTCTTCATACTTTCGGCGGCTTTGAACGTGTCGTTAAACCCCAAAATGGCGGAGATAACGGCAACCCCGTCGGCGCCGGCTTTTATCACCTCGTCCACGTTGTAGGGCATTATTCCCCCTATCGCAACCAGGGGTTTTTCCGCAATTTTTTTTGCCTCCTTTAGGGCTTCTACCCCCACCACTATAGGTTTTTCCTTTGTGGGCGTCCTATAGATGGAACCGAAGGCTATATAGTCCACCGGTTGGTTGTTCGCCTCTTTTACCTCCTCGAGGGAGTGGGTGGAAATCCCTATTATTTTGTCCTCCCCGAGAATTTTCCTGACCACCTCGGGGGGGAGGTCGTCCTGACCTATGTGAACCCCGTCGGCGTCGACCGCCAGGGCGAGGTCTACCCTATCGTTGACTATAAGGGGAACCCCGTATTTTTTGGTCAACTCCCGAAGGGCTTTGAGTTCCTCATACATTTCGCGGGTTGTTTTTCCAACACCCTTGGAGCGGTATTGAACTACGGTAACACCACCCCTTATGGCGTCCTCTATAGCCTTTAACCAGTCCTCCCTTCCCTGCAAATAGCCGTCGTCGGTTATCAGGTAGAGGGTATAATCGATTTGCATACCTTAAAGGGTAAACGTTAAAACCTCCCCTTGCAAGGTTCGGTTATTGTCAAGAAA
>CAZNBH010000030.1:4655-7904 GCA_964571355.1 uncultured Aquifex sp. | reverse complement strand
TGTCCTTGCCACCATCCGTGGGAATTCCACGGTATTTTTTCCCTGCTGGTGTTGTTGTTAATCTTTGGAGCGGCTTTTGCGCTTCTTTCGAGCCTTATAAACAAGCGTTGTTAGCAAATTTAAAAATTTGTTTATAAAACTCCACCCGCCGAAGGCGGGCTTTTTTAATTTATTGAGGTATGACTTCCTTCATAGTAGGTCATAGAATTTTTGACAAACCCTTTTCGGAGCTTTACATCGGCTCGTCGGTGGTGGCCGGGAACACCGAGAGCGTAAGGGACAAAGAAACCCGCCAAAAGGGGAAACCTTTTTTAAAACCCACCTACCTACCGCTGGACAACGTCGAATTAATAGAGGTCTACAAAGGGTTTGTTGTCTTTAGCAATGTAGCCCCCAACGTGGTTTATGAGGTTCTTTACGATGCCCTCGAGGGGGAGGTCAAAGGTGTCCTCTGCGGGGTAAAGGAGGAGGACGGAAATATCGCCTACTACGCCCTCGTGAAAAAGGGAACCAAATCGGTCAAAAAGCAAATAGCCTTCTATATCGACTACGTGGATTTCGGTCTACTTCCCGCCCTCCAAAAGGAGATAGAGGAAATTCTCGAATCGGACGAGGGGAGGATTAAGGAGGTTTTCGGAAATCCCCCCGAGAGGATTTATGCGGGAAGCTTTATAGGTTCCACCGAAGGCGGTTTGGTGTTAATACCCTTTTCCACCTACAAGGTGAACGAAACCATACCCGCCTACACCGGTGAGGAGGACGAAAGAATTCCCCAACTGGAGATGGAGATAGAGGAGATAAACCAAAAATTGGCTCAAATGGAGGACACCGAGGGGGAAGAGTACAAAAAGCTCCTCGAAAGGAGGAGGGAACTTTACAAGGAACTCGCAAAGTTGAGAAACAAACTTTACAACCCCGATATTTTGAAGGCGGTAAGGAGCAAAGGTGACCGCCTGTTTATCACCCAAAAACCCGAAATCCGCTATTTGGGGGAAAACCTCCTCGCGTCGGCTTATCAGTACAAGGATATAAAGGCGGGTGGTATCGAAAAGGTCAAAGGTGTTTATGCGGTGCTAACCTTACCCGTTTACAACAACCTAAGCCAAACCCTGCAAAAGGGCTACCTAGAGGTATTTCTCGGATTTTTCGCCGACGGAGAGCTGTTCCCCGCAGAATTGCAGAAAGCCCGCCAAACAGTTTCCGCAATGGAGGAGGCTATAAGGGAACTCCTCAAAGCGGTGGAGGCTGGAACCAAACCGAGCCTAACCGCCGTAAAGGAACGGGTAAAGGATAACCTCTCCTTGAGGAAACGGATAGAGGACATAGAGAAATTCGTCCTCGCAAAGGTTGGGGGAACACCGGAAGAACTCCAAGAGGTGGAAAACTTTTTAAGGGAAATAAAGGCGGAACTCGAAAGGGATAGGAGAATACTCTATTCCCCCTTTACGGTCGGAAAACTTATAACCACCTACGAGGTTCTATCGCTTCTACAAAGTGCGGGGATAAACCCCTCCGAGTTTAAAAAGGATGACTGGAATACCCTCTACGAAACGGTTGAAGTCGTAAACGAAAGCCTCGAAAACGTGTTCAAAAATGAATTTTCCGAAGAAATCAAGCTCCTGGTTAAGTTTTTCCTAAAGAGGTTGGAAGATGGGAAACCAATCCGCTACAAGTTGCAGATAAAGGGAAAACTCGAAGAGGGTTATTACCCCTCCCCCGATAGGGGTTTGGAAATAATTGACCTCTACCCCAATAGGGTTTTAATAACCCTGATAAAGGGGGCTTTGAAAAAGCTCAACGCCTACGACAAACTCGCAAAAGTTGAAGAGGTCGAAATATTCTTCGGCGATACCGCCGTAAGGATAGGACAAAACGCTCTAACCGCCTTTGCGAGGAAGGTCTTCCAATCGGTTGCAAAGACCATATTGGCAAATGCAAACTACAACCGCGAAGGTGAAATAAAAGCCCTTCGGGAATATCTAATTCAGAACTGGCTCGGGGAGTTCAAAAAGCCCACCGAAACGGTTGAGGAAAGGGGAGAGGGTGAGGTTGTGGAAATCGACGGCTTTGAAGACCTTCTCGAGGGTTAAACCTCCAACGCCGAGGGGTAAGAACCCAACACCCTCACCATTTTTGCCCTTCTCTTTAGCTCCTCCACCGCGTTTTTAACCTTTTCGTCTTCCATATGACCTTCGAGGTCTACGAAAAATACGTAATCCCAAGAGCGTTCCTTCGAAGGTCTCGACTCTATCTTGGTAAGGTTCACCTTGTGTTTATAAAAGGGTTCGAGAGCCTTGTAAAGGGCCCCCGCTTCGTCCTTTACCGCAAATAGGAGGGAAGTTTTGTCCTTTCCCGTTTTACGGAGGGATTTTTTACCTATTACCAAAAACCTCGTGTAGTTGTTGAGGTTTTCCTGAATATTCCTTGCAAGGATGTTGAGGTTGTAAACCCTTGCGGCGGCTTCGCTCGCTATGGCGGCGGCGTTTTCGTCCTCGAGGGCGAGCTCGGCGGCTTTGGCGGTGCTTTCAACCTCTATCCTTTGGGCGTTGGGGAGGTGCTTGTCGAGCCAAACCCTCGCCTGTGCTAAGGCGTGGGGATGGGAATAAACCCTCTTTATTTGCGATAAGTCGGTGGCGAGCGATAGGAGATGCTGGGATACCGGTATAACTATCTCCCCCACGATTTTAACGTTGGGGGTGCTTAAAAACATATCGAGGGTATAGTTAACAACCCCCTCTATGGTGTTTTCAACCGGCACAACCCCGTAGTCTATATTTCCCCTTTCTACCTCCTCGAAAACGTCCTTTATGGTGGGTAGGGCTATATACCTAGCCGAGATACCGAAGTGCTCCAACGCCGCCTGATGGGTAAAGGTCGCCTTGGGACCCAAATAACCCACTTTTAGAGGTTCTTCCAACGAAAGGCAGGCGGAGATAATCTCCCTAAATATCCTCGTAAGGGCTTGCTCGGGAAATCTCCCCTTGTTGAGTTCCAAAAGGCGTTCCAAAATTTCCCTTTCCCTTTCGGGGACGTGTATATCCAACCCCTTTTGTTTTTTTATCTCCCCTATCTTCCTCGCAAGGGAAGCCCTCTCTATTAGAAGTTCCAAAATGGTTTTATCTATTTCGTCTATCCTTTGGCGGTATTTCTTTAAATCGGTTTCCCCCGAAGGGTTCCAACCGCCCTTTTCTCCACCTTGGGACATAGGTTGGTTCATTTTACCCGCCGAGGGGGACTACTTTTTAAGGA
>CAZNBH010000030.1:0-4555 GCA_964571355.1 uncultured Aquifex sp. | reverse complement strand
AAAAGATAAATACCCGCGCTTGCGCGCGGGGGAGTTATTAATCAACAGGCTTGGCGTCGATGGTGTCGTCGCCTTCTTTCTTATCGCCCTTGTTTTCACCCTCTTGCTTTTTAGCCTGCTCTTGGGAAACCTGATAGAGCTTTTGGGCGTATTTGGCGGCAACCTCTTGGGCTTTCTTTAGTTGTTTTTCGACCTCCTCGAGGTCGGTGGAGGTTTCTATAACCTTCCTACTTTCGGCAACCAATTTTTGCAATTCCTCCCTTTCGGAGTCGGTGAACTTTTCGGGAACCTCTTTGAGGAGTTTTTCTATCGGATACACGATTTGGTCGAGTTGGTTTTTGAGCTCGATGAGTTTTTTCTTCTTCTCGTATTCCTCTTTATGCTTTTCGTACTCTTCCAACATCTTTTGGACTTCTTCCTCGGTTAGACCACTCGAGGGTTGAACGGTTATAGACTGTTCCTTACCGGTTGCCTTATCCCTAGCGGTAACGTGGAGTATACCGTCGGCGTCTATATCGAAACAAACCTCTATTTGGGGGACCCCCCTCGGTGCGGGAGGTATTCCGGTGAGCCTAAAGGTTCCGAGCAACTTGTTTTCCTTGGCTATGGGGCTTTCACCCTGATAGACCTTTATCTCAACCTCGGTTTGATAGTCCTGAACGGTTGTAAAGGTTTCGCACTTTTTAACCGGTATGGGGGTATTCCTCGGGATTAGAACGGTCATTGCACCGCCGTAGGTTTCTATTCCGAGCGATAGGGGGGTTACATCTATGAGGAGAACGTCCTTTTTCTCACCGCTTAAAACGCTACCCTGTATTGCGGCACCTACGGCGACAACCTCGTCGGGGTTAACCCCTTTGTGAGGCTCTTTGCCGAAGAACTCTTTAATTTTCTTTTGAACCAAAGGTATTCTGGTCGAACCACCTACCAATACGACGTCGTCTATATCCTCCGGTTTGAGCTTGGCGTCGGCGAGGGCTTTTTTGACGATTTCCATAGTGCGGTCGACGATGTCCTCTATCATCTGTTCGAGCCTTGCGCGGGTGAGCTTCTTCTGTAGGTGGAGCGGTTGCTTGGTTTCGGGGTCTATGGTGATAAACGGTAGCGATATCTCGGTTTCCATTTTGAAGGAGAGTTCTTTTTTAGCCTGTTCGGCGGCTTCTTTGAGCCTTTGGAGGGCTGTTTTATCCTGACGGAGGTCTATGCCGGTTTCCTTTTTGAACTCCTCGATGAGCCAGTCCATAATCCGTTCGTCGATGTTTGCACCGCCGAGGAACGGGTCTCCCGCCGTAGCTTTTACCTCTATAACCCCTTCTCCACCTTCGAGTATCGATACGTCAAAGGTTCCACCTCCGAAGTCGTAAACGAGTATTTTGGCATTTTCCTTTTTGTCCAGACCGTAGGCGAGCGCCGCCGCGGTGGGCTCGTTAAGAACCCTTACGACCTCCAAGCCGGCGAGCTTACCCGCCATTTTGGTGGCTTGCCTTTGCCTTTCGTTGAAGTAGGCGGGAACGGTTATAACCGCCTTTTTAACCTCCTCGCCGAGGTAGGCTTCCGCAGCCTCTTTGAGTTTTCTCAAAATGTGAGCTCCCACCTCTTCGGGGCGGACGATTTTCCCGGCGTTGGGTATGTCAAAGGCGGCATCCCCTTTTTCGTCGGCTACAACTTTATAGGAAACCCTGTTTATTATGTCCTTAACCTCGTCGTATTTCCTACCGATGAACCTCTTACTCTCGTAGACGGTGTTTAGGGGGTCTAAGATAGCCCTCCTCTTAGCGGGTTCCCCTACGAGGATTTCTTTCTCCTTGGTCCAGGAGACCACCGAGGGGGTTATTCTGTTCCCCTCTTGGTTTTGTATAACAACCGGTTCCCCGCCCACGACGACGGAGACAACCGAGTTGGTAGTTCCCAAGTCTATACCTATGATTTTTTCACCCATTCTTACCCTCCCGCAAACTTTACTAAAATTTTAATATAAAACTTTAGCGAAATTTTATAAAGAACTTCTAACAACGGTGGTTTAAAGTAAATTTCCCCTATATTCTTTTTGCGATGAGGCTCGATAAGTACATCTCCAAGGCTTTGGGTGTTACCCGCAAGGAGGCTAAGGAAATAATCCGAAGGGGGGAGGTCACCGTAAACGGCGAGGTGGTGAGAAAAGCCGATTTTAAAGTCCCCGAAGGGGCATCGGTTTTAGTTGAAGGAACAAAGGTGGAAACCAAGGACAAGGTCTACATAATGCTCAACAAACCCAAGGGGTATCTATCGACCACCGAAAGGGATAAAGATTACCCCTCCTTCCTCGATTTGATACCGGAATACGAGCATTTAAAACCCTTTGCGGCGGGGCGGCTCGACGTAGATGCGGAGGGTTTTTTACTCGTAACCAACGACGGGACTTTAGCCCACAGAATTACCCACCCAAAGTGGAAAGTTCCCAAAACCTACGAGGTCGTTCTCGAAAAACCCCTTTCGGAGGAGGATATAGAAAAAATCCGTAACAGGGAAATCTCCATAGAAGGTAAACCGGTGGAGGTGGTCGATATAAAACCCCTTTCCCCCGATAGGGTTCTGTTGACCATTTCCGAGGGGAGGTTTCACATAGTAAAAAGACTCTTTAAGGAATTGGGAAACAAGGTAATAAACCTAAAAAGGGTAAAGATAGGAAACCTCGAACTCGACCCCACCCTTGGAGAGGGGGAATACAGGGAACTCACCGAGGAGGAGGTGAGGGAGCTAAAACGCATGGTGGGGTTGGATTGAAGTTCCACTAAAAGGTTTTACCCTCCAGCGTTCCCCTAAGGAGGTTTTTAGAGCAAACTACCCACTTGGTGGAACGGAGGCTTTTTCCCCGTGAGGTTCTGGGGAAAAATTCTTCCCTTTGGAGGGAAGGAAGGTTTCCTTTCCCCTTAAGGTTTTTTTGTTTCCAATTTCCTTATAAAGGACTTAGGTTTTTGTTCCCCTTAGGGTGAAACTTAGAATAGACCTTTTTTAGGATGTCTAAGAAGTTTCTAATCCTCGGTTCGGGACCCAACCGTATCGGTCAGGGGATAGAGTTCGACTACGCCTGCGTTCACGCCATTTGGGGACTGCAGGAGGAAGGTTACAAAACGATAATGGTAAACTGCAACCCCGAGACGGTGTCCACCGACTACGATACCGCCGATTTCCTATACTTCGAACCCATCGTTTACGAAAACGTTTTGGACATTATAGAAAAGGAAAAGCCCGAAGGGGTTTTCGTTCAGTTCGGAGGGCAAACCCCCCTAAAGCTCGCCTTACCCCTCCAGCGGGCGGGTGTAAAAATCTACGGAACTTCCCCCGAAAGTATAGACAAGGCGGAGGATAGGGAACTTTTCAGAAAACTTTTGTTGGAACTCGGTTTAAAACAACCCCCGAGTGGAACGGCAACCTCCCTCGAAGAGGCTTTAAAGGTTGCGGAACAAATAGGCTATCCGGTATTGGTCAGACCTTCCTACGTTCTCGGCGGTAGGGCTATGAGGATTGTTTACGACCCCGAGGAGCTAAAGGAATGGATTAGCGAGGCGGTTCAAGTTTCCAACGAACGTCCGATTTTGATAGACAAATACCTCGAGAACAGCGTCGAGCTCGACGTGGACGCGGTTGCCGACGGAAAGGATGTTCTAATAGGGGCTGTAATGGAGCACATAGAGGAGGCTGGGGTTCACTCGGGGGATAGTGCCGCCGCAATACCCACCTATTCGCTCGACCCCTCTTTGGTGGAAAAGGTTAAAGATTACTCGAAGAAACTCGCCCTCGCCCTGGAGGTTAAAGGTCTTATCAATATCCAATTTGCGGTTAAAGACGGGGAAATCTACGTTCTCGAGGTAAACCCCCGTTCCTCCCGAAGCGTTCCCTATGTGAGCAAATCGGTCGGCTATCCCTTGGCAAAACTGGCGGTAAAAATAGGGGTTGGAAGAACCTTAAGGGAACTCGTTCCCGAAGTCTTTGAGAGGATAGAAAGGGAAAACGTCCACTTTGCGAGCGATTTCCTACCCCAAAACTTCCCCTATTACACGGTGAAGGAAGTCGTTTTCCCTTGGGATAGATTTCCCGAGGAAGACCCCGTATTGGGTCCCGAAATGAAATCCACCGGTGAGGTTATGGGGGTCGATAGAAGCTTTGGTTTAGCCTACTACAAGGCACAACTCGCCGCCGGAATGAGACTTCCCTCCGAGGGTAAGGTATTCATATCGGTAGCCGATAAGGATAAAGAGGCGGTCGTTCCCATAGCAAAAGAATTCGCCACAATGGGCTTCGAAATATTGGCAACCCGCGGAACCCACAAGTTTTTAAAGGAACGGGGAATAAATTCGAAATTGGTATTTAAGTACTCCGAAGGACGCCCCAACATAGTCGACCTAATCCTTAACCGCGAGGTAGACCTAATAATCAATACCCCTTCGGGGAAAAGGGAAAGAAGCGACGCCTACTACATCAGACGCGCCGCCGTTCAGGAAAGAATCCCATACTACACCACCCTTAGAGCCGCAAAAGCCGTTTTGGAGGCTATTAAAGAATACCGCCAAGCGGG
>CAZNBH010000029.1:0-7975 GCA_964571355.1 uncultured Aquifex sp. | reverse complement strand
TCCTCTTGGAGTTTTTCTATTTTTTGGGCAACCTCTTCGGGTTTGGAAACCAATTTTTCGGACGCCTCTTTTAGGGTTTTAAAGGTTTTTTGGGCTTCCTTAACCGCCGGCATACCCGCCTTGGCTATTACCCTCCTTACACCGGCTCCCACCGACGACTGGGATATTATTTTGAAAAATCCTATGTCCCCGGTTCTTTTAACGTGGGTTCCTCCGCAGAGTTCCTTGGAAAAGTCGGGAACCTCTATAACCCTTACGGTATCCCCATATTTTTCCTCAAAGATAGCCATAGCTCCGCTCTTTACCGCCTCCTCGTAGGGCATTACCTTGCAAATCACCTCTTTGTTTGCCTGTATTTCCCTGTTTATCAGCTCTTCTATCCGCTCTATGTCCTCGTCGGTAAGGGGTTCGAAGTGGGTAAAGTCAAACCTCAAATAGTCGGGGTGAACCAACGAACCGGCTTGCCTTACGTGGTCCCCGAGGACGTTCCTTAAAGCGGCGTGGAGTAGGTGGGTTGCCGTATGGTGGCGGGCTGTAGCCTCCCTCCTTTCCTTGTCGACCTTTGCAACGACCACATCACCGACCGAGATTTTCCCCTTCAAAACCTTACCCTTTGCGACTATTAGACCGTCTACCGGTTTTTGGGTGTCCTCAACTTTAAAGAGCCCTTCGGGAGCTTCTATTAGACCTTGGTCCCCGACCTGACCCCCTCCCTCGGGATAGAAGGGCGACCTTTCGAGGATTATTTCCCCTTCTTCACCCTCGGTTAAAAAGTCCACAAGGTGGTCCCCCTTGATAATACCCTTTACGGGGGTTTCGACCACCAACTCCTTGTAACCTACAAACTCGGAGGTTAGCCCCTTGTCCTTAGCCTCCGAATAGATGGGTTTAACCTTTTTGGTTTCCACTTTGAAGTGCTTTCTCGCCTCCTCCCTTTGCCGTTCGAGCTCCTCCTCGAATTCGGTATAGTCGACCCTAAGCCCGTGCTCTTGGGCTATTTCGTCTATTAGGTCTACGGGGAATCCGTAGGTGTCGTAGATTTTGAAAACCTCTTTCCCCGATAGGTAATCCCTTCCCTCTCTCTTTGCCCTTTCGATGGTTTTCTCCACCAATTCGAGACCAACCTTTAAGGTTCTTAAAAATCTTTGTTCCTCCGAGAGGACTACCCCTTTTATAAACTCCCTTTGGAGTTCGAGTTCGGGATAAGCCCCCTTCATGAGGTCGACGACCAAATCGATACCCTTGTGGAGGAAGGGTTTATCTATCCCCAATTTGTATCCGTATCTAAGAGCCCTACGGAGGATTTTCCTAATAACGTATCCCCTCCCCTCGTTGGAGGGTAAAACCCCGTCCCCTATGGCGAAGGTTAAAGCCCTAAGGTGGTCCGCTATTACCCGAAGGGCTACGTCGGTTTTAAAGTCCTTCCCGTATTTTACACCCGCCAAGTTTTCGCCGAACTGTATGAGGGGAAAGATGTTGTCTATTTCGTAGTTGGTCTTTGTTCCTTGCAAGACCGATGCAATCCTCTCCAATCCCATACCGGTATCTATGTTTTTTTGGGGTAAGGGGGTTAGATTTCCCTTTTCATCGCGGTTAAACTCCATAAAAACGAGGTTCCAAATCTCGAGAAGTCTTTCGTCCCCCTCGTATTCCTCCCCGCGGTCGAAGTAGATTTCGGAGGAATACCCGCAGGGTCCCGTTTCCCCCATTTGCCAGAAGTTGTCCTCGTCCCCGAGTTTTAAAATCCTCTCCTCGGGAACTCCTATAACGTTCCTCCAAATGTCGTAAGCCTCTTTATCCTTTTCGTGGACCGAAACGTAGAGCCTCTCCTTCGGGAGTTTCAAATAATCGGTAACGAACTCCCAGGCGAATTCTATAGCCTCCTTTTTGAAGTAGTCCCCGAAGGAGAAATTTCCGAGCATTTCGAAAAAGGTGTGGTGCCTGCTCGTGTAGCCCACCTGCTCGAGGTCGTTGTGCTTACCGCTCACCCTTAGGCATTTTTGGCAAGAGGTTGCCCGCTTCGCGGGGGGTTTTTCCAATCCGAGGAAATACTTTTTAAAGGGCACCATACCGGCGTTTACGAACAAAAGGGTGGGGTCATCCTCGGGAACGAGGGGGAAGGATTTAAACCTCTTATGTCCTTTTTTTTCGAAGTATTCCAAAAATAGTTCCCTTATTTCGTCAACCTTCAAAGGTTTTAAATTTCGGGTTTCTCCCATAGGGGAATAAGTTTAGTTTTTTCACCCCGAAGGGTTTTGCTTTTCACCCATCCCTCGGGGGGGTATAAATTTTAAGTCTTATGGAGTTAAAGGCTTTAAGTCCCGTTTTGTTAACGAGTGCGGTTGCGAAATTTGAAGGTGAAAAAGTCCTCCTAAAGGAGGATACCTTAAAAGACCTCTTAAAGGAAGCCCTAATTTACGAAAACCTAAGGGTGGAAAAGGAGCTCTTCGACGAGTTTTACAAAAAACTCCTCTGGTGGAAGGAATTTGCCGAGGAAAACAAGGAGGATTTAAAAGAGGTAAGGCGTCAGCTCGAGGCGATAGCCCTATGGCTCGAAAAAAAGGTTTTATGCGGCGGTGAGCCCGAAATAGTAAACGGCGAGGTTGTAAACTACGAGGAGGAGAAAAACCTGCTAAACCTCCTAAAGGTTTCCGACTTCCCGCTGAAAGCGGGCAACGTCTCCAACAAGAAAATCAAACTGGTAGGCAAGGCTAAGAGATTTTTGGGAATTAGGAAGGTTGCCGATGTCGGGGCGATTTTCGAGGGAACCTTCGAGGTAGACCGCGAGAGACTAAACGACTACGAAAGGCACGCCCAAAAACCGACCCTTTACGGGGTTTTTAAGGAAAACAACCTCCTCGAGGTGGTAAACAGGTTTTCCCTAAAGGTGTTGGAAGCCGATAAAGAGTTTTTCGCCGATAGGGGTTATAGCGATATAGTCCGCCGTTTGGAGGATATAGAAGCCGATTCCAACGAGAAACTCGTAAGGGTAAATTACAAAAAGGGAATTCTCCCCTTCGGTGCGGAACTGTTTATTTACGAAAGGCTCGAAAAGGGTGAGGGTAGAAAGGAGGAAAAACACCTTTCGGAGATTATGCAAACCGCCTACAAACTCGCAAGGGTCTCCGAACTCTTTACCCAAACGAGGGAGATAACGGTCGACCGATACCCCATAGGGTGGCTCCGCTTCGAATAATTTGCAACTTTAAGAGGAACTTTTCCCTCCCTTACCATTCCTTTTAAAGGAATGTCAACCACTGTTGCCGTTATCGGAAGCGGTCCCGCCGGTGCCACCGTGGCGAGGCTTTTGGCGAAGAAAGGGGCTAAGGTTATTTTGATAGAAAAAGCCTATCTTCCCCGCCCCAAGCTGTGCGCGGGGGCGGTATCCCTTAGGGCGGAAAAATACCTCCCCACCGATTGGGAAAATACGGTTCTAAACACCGTTTACGGCGGAAATCTCGGCTGGCGGGGGAAAAAGTACATAAATGCCCGCTCCGATAAACCGGTTGTAAAAATCGTAGACCGCGCCTTTTTCGACCACTTTCTCACCCTAAAAGCGGTAGACGAGGGGGTAATCCTAAAAGAGGGTGAGACCTTTATAAACTTCCGCAACCATTTAGGGGAAAAGGTTGAAGTCGATACCGATAGGGGAACCTATAAAGTCGATTACCTCATAGGGGCGGATGGTGCTTTGAGTTCCGTTTTAAGGGCTTGGGGCTATAGAAGGAAACCGGTTGCGGTTGTCGAGGGATTTGTGGACACCCGTATAGGAACCATGGACGAGGTTTTTATCGATATAGGTATCGTAAAGTGGGGCTACGCCTGGATATTCCCCCACGGGGAAAACACCGTAAGCGTGGGTTTAGCCTCCCTAAAGGGGGAGGTTAAAAACCTTAGGAAACTACTCGAGGAGTACGTTCAAAATAACAAACTTCTGAAGGGAAATAGGTTAAAAACCGTAAAGGGTTGGTTTATTCCCACCTCGAAGGGGAAACTTATTAAGGGGGAGGGGAGGCTGTTTTTCCTCGGCGACGCGTCGGGTGCAACCGATGCGGTTTTAGGGGAGGGAATTTACTACTCGGTAAAACAAGCCCACCTGTTGGCGGAGTGCTTCGACGGGGAAAGGATAGACCGCAAATGCTACGAGAAAAAACTTAAAACCCTCGAAAGGGAGTTCCTTTTCGCCTACCTTACGGGGTTTATAGCCTACAACTTTCAGGGGTTCATGTTCAAAAACGCCCACGAAAGGGACTTGGAAAAGTTCTTCCAATTCCTACGGGGGGAACTGGGCTATGGGGATATATTCCTCTACGGGGTAAGGAGGTTTTTAACAAGTTTACTTCCAAGGGTTAAATCAAAAAAAGACTAAACCCTTAAGGGGTTTTTTTAACCGAACCTCCCGGTGATGTAGTCCTCCGTTAGCTTCTCCTTCGGGTTGGTGAATATCTGTTCGGTGGGTCCGAACTCGATAAGCTCCCCCATATACATAAAGGCGGTGTAATCGGAAACCCTCGAAGCCTGCTGCATGTTGTGGGTAACGATTATTATCGTTATACTGTCCCTAAGCTCTATAACGAGCTCCTCTATCTTTGCGGTGGAGATGGGGTCGAGCGCCGAGGTAGGCTCGTCGAAGAGCAAAACCTCCGGTTCCACCGCTATAGCCCTCGCTATAACGAGCCTCTGCTGTTGCCCCCCCGATAGGGAATAGGCGCTCTCGTGAAGTCTATCCTTTACCTCCTCCCAAAGGGCAGCCTTTCGAAGGGCTTCCTCGACCCTGCCCTCCAGTTCCGCCTTGTCCTTTATACCCTTGAGCCTAAGCCCAAAGGCTACGTTGTCGAATATCGACATAGGGAAGGGGGTGGGTTTTTGGAAGACCATCCCTATGCGGGAGCGGAGCTCTATCAGGTCTATATCGGGGGAGAGTATGTTAATCCCGTCCGGGTAGAGGATTATCTCCCCCTCGTAACGGTTTCCCGGATAGAGGTCGTGCATTCGGTTGAAACACCTCAAAAGGGTGGTTTTTCCGCACCCCGAAGGTCCTATTAATGCCGTTACCCTCTTTTCGGGAACCGGTAGGGTGATATTTTTTAGAGCGTGAAACCCGTTATAGTAGAAATTCAAGTTTTTGACGTCCAACTTGAGGGGTTCCTTTACGGGGGCTATATACGCCATCTAAGGTGATAGATTTTAGGGTTGGAACCCGTCGGGTGTTAAACTTTTAATGCAATTTAAACTAAATAAGGATTGGAAAGATGAACCTGACCAGCAAAAGGGCTATTTTAAAGAAAATTTACGAACCCTTCGGGTTATCCTTGGCTTATTTGAACATCCCCCCCAATGCGATAACCCTATTTTCAATCGTTGCGGGTGTTCTCGCCGCCTACGCCTTTTACACCCACCACGTTTTAACGGGTGCCACCTTACTGCTCATTTCGGGTTTGCTCGACCTCGCCGACGGTATAGTAGCCCGCCACAACGATAAGGCGACCAAATTCGGGGCGGTGCTCGACTGGTTGGCGGACAAATTCGTCGACGGGTTGGTTCTCGGTGCGGTGGCGGTAGCCTACGCCTCCCCTTGGATTGCGATAGTCCTCGTTACGGTCAATATGCTCCACACCTTTATAAAACCGGTGGTGTATTCGGAAATAGGTTTTTCCCAAAGGGAGAAAGGAAAAATTTGGGACCCCCTCGAAGGGGTGGGATTTTTCGGAAGACCGGAAACCCATTTGGCGTTGGTGTTTTTCGCAATCCTCGAGAGGTTTGTAGATGGGGCTCTCACCTTGGGGGTTTACTTCATAACCTTAATGACCACCCTCTCGTTGTTGCAAAGGATTTACTACCTCTACAGGAGGTTTGGAAAGGATTACGATTAAAGGAAAAGTTAAAGGTCAACCTTCGTGGGGTATTCGCCCGTAAAACAGGCGGTGCAATAATCCTCCTTTGTTCCCCTTACAGCCCTAAGCATTCCCTCAACAGATAGGTAATAAAGACCGTCGGCGCCTATGTGGTTTCTTATCCCCTCTATGTCGTATTGGTTGGCGATAAGCTCCTCCTTGGTGGGGATATCTATCCCGTAAAAGCAGGGAAACCTCACGGGAGGGGAGGCTATTAGGACGTGAACCTCCTTAGCCCCCGCCTTTTTGAGCATCTTAACAATCCTTCGGGAGGTGGTTCCCCTAACGAGGGAGTCGTCGATTATTGCAACCCTTTTCCCCTTTAGGACCGGTTTAACGGGGGATAACTTCATAAGGACCTTCAGGTCCCTTAGTTCCTGCGTGGGTTCTATAAAACTCCTACCCACGTAGTGGTTTCTTATTAAACCCAACTCCATCGGGATACCGCTCTCTTCGGAAAACCCCAAGGTGGGAACTATTCCGCTATCGGGAACGGGAACAACCACGTCGACCTCGAGTTTCCCCTTTACCTCCTTAGCCAATTCCCTACCGAGGCGTTTCCTCACCTCGTAGACCCAATCGCCGAATATGTAGCTATCGGGTCGGGCGAAATAGATAAATTCGAAAATGCACGATGCCCTTCGGGGGGTTTTTTCAAAAGGAAAGTAGCTTCTCACCCCTTCCTTGTCGAAAACAACAACCTCGCCGGGTTTTATCTCCCTTTTAAACTCCGCCCCGACTATGTCGAAGGCTACACTCTCGGAGGCTACAAACCAGCTCTCCCCCCTCCTTCCTATCTCGAGGGGTCTAAAACCCAAAGGGTCCCTAACCGCTATTAGGCGGTCCTTTAGCATTATAAGTAGGCTGTAGGCACCCTCGACCTTTCTAAGGGCGTCGAAAACGTAGGGGAGAAAGTCCCTATCCCTCGGGTGGAGGGATAAACCTTCGGGAATCCAACCTTCGGAGGTATCTATGAGGTGGACAAAAACCTCGCTATCGGAGGTATATTTAAAGGAAACCCCTTTGTCGGTTAACTCGGTCTTTAAAAGTTTGTAATTGGTTAAATTCCCGTTGTGGGCTATGGCTATAGTCCCCTTGGAGGTGTTTGCCAAAATAGGTTGGGCGTTGGTTCCCCCTATATCCCCGGCGGTGGAATAACGGACGTGCCCTATGGCGGTATTTCCCTTTAATTTTTCGAGGTCTTCCTTTTTTAGGGCTTCCAAAACCAAACCCTGTTTTTTTACGAGATAAAAATCCTTCCCATCGGTGGAACATATACCGGCACTTTCCTGACCCCGATGTTGGAGTGTATAAAGACCCCAAAAGGTGTAGAGGGGTGCATTTTCCACATTAAAGGCGCCGAAAATTCCGCACATTTAAAGGAATAAGTATTTAAGTTAGAACCCCAAAAGGGGGCGTAGAAATATACCCAAGACCGCACCGAGGGATAAAAAGGGGGCAAAGGGAACCGCAAAGGTGAGACTTCTATTTTTCAATACCTTCGGGAGGAAGAACAAAAGTCCAAAAACAGCCCCCAAAAAGTAGGCGTAGTAAATACCCCAGAAACCCTCAAAAGCCCCAATAATCGCCAAAACGAAGGCGTCCCCCTCACCCAGCGGCTGAATACCCCTGAACAGTTTGTAAACAAAGTTTATAAGGTATACGGAAACAAATCCCGCCGCGGAAGCGGCGGCACTTTCTAAAGGAGAAATATCGGGTCTAAAAATCGATAGGATTAAACCGAGCGCTATCCCTATGTAGGCGGGTAGAAGGGGAATTTCGAAGGTTTCCCAATCTACAAAGGATATAAAAAGGAGTATGTAAACCATTAGGGTGTAGGAGATTACCTCCCACCAGTTGTGGAAGTGGAGATAAAAAACCACAGGGGTTAGACCTCCGATTAGTTCCACCAAGGGGTATCGAAGGGGAATTTTCCACCCGCAGTGGCGACATCTCCCACCCAATACCAAATAGGAGAGGAGAGGTATGTTGTCGTACCACCTAATGGGTTTTTTACAATTGGGACAATAAGACCTCCCGGTGAGTATCTTGTCTATGTTTTCCTTCCTACTAAAGCGGTA
>CAZNBH010000028.1:0-8148 GCA_964571355.1 uncultured Aquifex sp. | reverse complement strand
GCCGCCTCCTTTGTGGTTTTAAAAACCTTAACGCCCGCCGATATTTGGGTGGATTTCACAAAAACAGTTCCTATAACCGCCATTGCGAGGGATACAAATAAAACCATCAATAGAGCCGTAATAAGGGTAAATCCCTTTTTATAAACCATTACAAGGGAAATTTATAACCTCTTCCCTTTTTGGGTTTCAAAGGGTTGTTTAAATTCCTATTGAGGGAGAGGAGAATGAGCATAAAAACCGTTTGCGAGGACGTTTTTAACGTTAGCTATAAGCAGTCCCTTAAGGGGGAAAATCCCGCCGAAGAGCTCGGCAAGAGGATAGAAACCCTCGAAAGGGCTCTCCACCTTATGAGGCTCTTTCAATACCTGCTCCTCATAGCGGAGAGTTTAGAAGTTCCCATTCCCGAACCCCAAGGGGTTTTCTCCAAGGACTTTAAACACCTGCTTGAGGTCGTTTTAAAAGGTTTCTACGAGCGGTTTGAGGAAAACTTCGACCTTTCGGAGGAGGATTTCGTCCAATTATTCCTAAAGGAGTCTCCAAAGGACATAGAACACATAGGGGACAACCTCGAGAACTTGATAATCCTACTTTTGGGCTTTTTGGTGGACAAGACCCTTTCGGAGGTCTACACGATTACGAAGATAAAGAACCTCATAAGGGAAATGCAGGGGAAAAATATCCCCCTTTTGTAGCTCCCCTTAAAATACCTTTCCTTTTAGAATGCCCAAAAGAACCGATATAGAAAAAATCCTCATAATAGGCTCGGGACCCATAGTTATCGGTCAAGCCGCCGAGTTCGACTATTCGGGAACCCAAGCCTGCAAAGCCTTAAGGCAAGAGGGCTACAAGGTAATCCTCGTAAACTCAAACCCCGCCACCATAATGACCGACCCCGAAATAGCGGATAGAACCTATGTAGAACCCCTCACGGTGGACGTTCTCGAAGAAATCATAAAAAGGGAAAGACCCGACGCTTTACTCCCCACCTTGGGGGGACAAACGGCTTTAAACCTCGCGGTGGAACTCTACGAGAAGGGTATCCTCCAAAAGTACGGGGTGGAACTAATAGGGGCTTCCTACGAGGCTATAAAGAGGGGGGAGGATAGGGAGCTCTTCGCCGAAACGATGGAAAAAATCGGTTTAAAAGTTCCCCCTCGGGCGGTTGTAAATTCGGTGGAGGAAGGTCTGAAAGCTATAGAGAAAATAGGCTTCCCGGTGATTTTGAGACCCGCCTTTACCCTTGGGGGAACGGGTGGGTCTATCGCCTACAACAGGGAGGAGTTCGAACAAAAGCTAAAGATAGCCCTCGAAGCCTCACCCATCCATCAGGTTCAGCTCGATAAATCCCTCTTGGGGTGGAAGGAGTACGAGCTCGAGGTTATAAGGGATAAAGCCGATAACGTCATTATCGTATGTTCAATAGAGAACTTCGACCCTATGGGGGTTCACACCGGGGATAGTATAACGGTAGCCCCCGCCCAAACCCTTACCGATAAAGAGTATCAAATGCTTAGGGACGCCGCTATAGCGATTATAAGGGCTATCGGTGTCGATACGGGGGGTTCCAATATCCAATTTGCGGTAAATCCCGAAAACGGGGATTTTTACGTTATAGAGATGAACCCGAGGGTTTCCCGTTCTTCGGCTTTGGCCTCCAAGGCCACCGGTTTCCCAATTGCCAAGGTTGCCGCAAAATTGGCGGTGGGCTATACCCTCGACGAGCTAAAAAACGATATTACCCGAGATACCCCCGCATCCTTTGAACCCTCGATAGACTACGTCGTGGTAAAGATACCCCGCTTTAACTTCGATAAATTCCCCTCCACCGACCCCACCCTTACGACGATGATGAAGTCGGTCGGGGAGGTGATGGCGATAGGGAGAACCTTCAAGGAAGCCCTCCTCAAGGCTATAAGGAGTTTGGAAAAGGACCTCTACGGTCTTACCGATATAGACCTCTCGGGGCTATCGGAGGAGGAACTCATAAAGGGGTTAATAACCCCCACCGAGAAAAGGCTCTGGTATATAGCCGAAGCCTTCCGCAGAGGCTTTGACGTGGATGAGGTTTACAACTACTCAAAAATCGACCGCTGGTTTTTGGCGAATATAAAGCAACTCGTCGAGGCGGAAAAGCTTATAAAGGAAAAAACCCTTGCTACCATTACCCGAGAGGAGATGCAGCTCTTAAAGGAATGGGGCTTTAGCGACAAAGAGCTGGCAAAACTCTGGGGGGTATCGGAGGAAGAGGTGAGGAAGAAGAGAAAAGAATTAGGGGTAATCCCCTCGGTCAAGCTGGTCGATACCTGCGCCGGCGAGTTTAAAGCCTACACCCCCTATTACTACCTTTCCCACGAGAGACCTTACTTTGTCCTTTCGGAGGATGGAAACCTTCAAGAGGTCCGCGACGAGGGTTAGCCTTTCTTAAAACCTTCCCCGATTTGGTTTAGATTTTTCCCCTTCCCCTTTGTGTTAGGATAGGGAAAAACAAAAACCTCTGGAGGTTTCTAAATGCTTCAAGAACTCCACGTAACGAGGGGGATTATCGAGACCTTTACAAAGGAACTCCTCGAATACACCACCGTTGACGTTGCAATAGTTGGGGCGGGACCCTCCGGCTTGGTGGCGGCGTATTTGCTCGCCAAAGGGGGAAAAAAGGTTGCCATATTCGAAAGGAAGCTCTCCCCCGGAGGGGGCATTTGGGGAGGGGGAATGCTCTTTAACAAAATTGTGGTTCAAAAGGATGCCGAGCGTATCCTCAAAGAGTTCGAAATAAATTACACCCCTTACGGGGACAATTACCTCATCGCCGATGCGGTTGAGGTTGCCTCCACCCTCATATCCAAAGCGGTAAAGGCGGGGGTAAAAATCTTTAACGGCGTCCACGTGGAGGACGTTGTAATAAAGAACGGCAAGGTGAGCGGGGTCGTTATCAACTGGACACCTATAGAGATGGTTCACCTCCACGTAGACCCCTTGGTGGTGGAGGCTAAATATGTTCTGGACGGAACGGGGCACGACGCGGCGGTTGCCAAGTTGGTGGCGAGGAGAACCAACTGCTGCGACATAAAGGGAATGGGCGCCATGTGGGTGGACGAGGCGGAAAAACTGGTGGTGGAAAAATCGGGGGAAATCTACCCCGGTCTTTACGTTATGGGGATGTCCACCGCCGAGGTCTTCGGTTTACCCCGTATGGGTCCCATTTTCGGCGGTATGTTTTTGAGCGGTGAAAAGGTTGCAAACGAGATTTTAAGCCGGTAAGACTTTCTTCTTTTCAACAAACCAAAAGCCCGCCCTTCGGGCGGGAATTTCCCCTTTTTCCAAAGGATAAAATAAACTCTACCCGTTTTGTCAATTTCTTCGGAGAGGTGACAGCATGGTATGGAATAGCATAGGCTACGACTCTTGCGGGGTTGGGTTTTTGTGCGACGTAAACGGGAAGGCTTCCCACAAAATCGTCGAGCTCGGTATAGAGGCGGTTAAAAACCTAACCCACAGGGGTGCGGTAGGTGCCGACGGGAAAACCGGCGACGGTGTGGGAATACTAACCCAAATACCCCGCAAGTTCTTTAAAAAATACCTCGACAAGGAAGGGTTAAAAATATCGGATATAAACAACCTCGCGGTGGGTTTTATCTTTTCCAAAAACCCCGAGGGGTTCAAAGTTTTGGAAAACACCCTAAAGGGGTTCGGCTTTAAGGTTATCGCCTATAGGGAGGTTCCCCACGACAACGAAGCCCTCGGGGTGGGCGCTTTTAGGGAAAAACCCGAGTTGTGGCAAATCCTAATAGATACCGAAGGGGTGGAAAACCCCGAACTCAAACTCTACCTCGTGAGGAAATACGTGGAGAGGAACTTCACCGAGGACGAGTTTTATATAGCCTCCCTCTCCACGCGGGTAATCGTTTACAAGGGGATGCTCATAGCCCCCTATTTGGACACCTTCTACCCCGACCTAAGGGACGAAGATTTTGAAAGCTCCTTCGTTATTTTCCACCAACGTTATTCGACCAACACCTTGCCCAAGTGGTACCTCGCCCAACCTTTCAGGTGGCTTGCCCACAACGGGGAGATAAACACCATTAGGGGAAACCGCAACTGGATGGACACCCTCCAACACGAGATAGAGCACGAAATTTTTGGGGAATACAACGATTGGCTAAAGCCCATAGTGAAGCACGACGAGAGCGATACCGCCTCCCTCGACAAAGTTTTTGAGCTCCTAATGTTTGCCGGCTTTAGCCCCGAGCACGCTATAAATATGCTCATCCCCCCCGCGTGGGAGCACATCACCGAGTTGCCCAAACACGTAAGGGACTTTTTCGAATACCAAGCCCTGTTGATGAAGCCTTGGGACGGACCCGCCGCCATATGTTTCACCGACGGGGATAGCACCGTGGGAGCCCACCTCGATAGGAACGGTCTTAGACCCGAGAGGTATATCCTCACCGAGGACGGGTTATTGGTTGTAGGCTCCGAGGTGGGTATGGTCGAAGTAGACGAGCGGAAGGTGGTCGAAAGGGGTAGATTGGGACCCGGCGATACTTTGAGCGTAGACCTAAAAAGTGGAAAGATAAAGAAAACCGAACAGGTATTGGAGGAACTCGCAAAATCGAAACCCTACGGGGAATGGATTGAAAAGTTCCTAATAAGGTTATCGGAGCTCGAGACCAAAAAGAGGAAAACCTTTGATATAAACGCCTATAAAGGGGATAAAGAGGAGAGAACCCGCAAGTGGATAGCCTTCAACTACTCCAAAGAGGAAATAGAGGAAATCATCAAACACCAAGGGGAAACGGGGCACATTTACACCTACTCTATGGGTGACGATACCCCATTGCCCCCCTTGAGGGAAAAACCCACCAACCTATTTAGGTTCTTCAAGCAAAGGTTTGCCCAGGTTACCAACCCGCCGATAGACCCGATAAGGGAAAAGGTCGTAATGTCCCTTAAAATGAACCTCGGGCATAAGCCAAACTTCCTCTACGAAAAACCCGAATACGCCCGCAGGTTGCAGATAGAAAGCCCCGTATTGCTCCAGCATCAGCTCGACGCCATAAGGGAAAACGGGGAGCTGAAGGTTGCCGAGGTTTCGACCACCTACCCCGAAGGGCAAACCCTTAAAGAAGCCCTCGACAATTTGTTTAAAAAGGTAGAAGAGGAGATAAACAACGGCGCCGAGATTGTAATCCTCTCCGATAGGGACCTCTCGAAGGGTAAAAAGTACATCCCATCCCTCCTCGCGGTGAGCGGACTGTTCCAATACCTAAACAGGAAGGGATTAGCCCACAGGGCGAGTTACATAGTCGAAACCGGTGAGGCGAGGGAAGACCACCACATAGCGATGCTCGTCGGCTACGGTGCAAGCGCCGTTCACCCCTACCTGGCTATAGAGACGGTAAAAACCCTCGTGGAGGAGGGCAAACTCCAACCGAAAAACCTACCGGCGGAAACATCCCTCGAGAACAAAATCCAACAGGCGGTTTCCAATTACGTTAAATCCCTCGAGGAGGGTATCAGAAAGATACTTTCCAAAATGGGGATTTCTACCCTCAACTCCTACCAAGCGGCGGAAATTTTCGATGCCGTTTGCCTCAACAAGGACTTTGTGGACGAATACTTTACCGGTACCAATGTAACGGTAGAAGCCTACGGACTCGGGGACATAGAGAGGATTTACAACACCTTTGTGGAGAAAGCCTACAAGTCCGAAAAACCCCAGGTGGAAAGAAGCGGGGAAATGAAACAAGGGCGGGGCGAATGGCACGCTTGGAACGCCGAGGTGGTTAGGGCGGTTCACTCGATGTCCCGCCTTGGGGAGCAAATAGTTTTAAAACACCTCGAAAGGGGAAAGGTAGACCCCGACAAACTCGCAAGGGAACTCTTCGTCGAAAATCCCCAGATAAGGGAAAAGTTTGAAGAGTTTAAAAAGGCCACCCAAAGGAGACCCACCTTCTACAGAGACCTAATGAGGATAAAACCCAAAGGTAGAAAGCTTCCCATCGACGACGTTGAGAGCGTCGAAAGTATTCTAAAGAGGTTCGTTATTCCCGGAATGTCGATTGGAGCCCTTTCCCCCGAAGCCCACGAAACCCTCGCGGTTGCCGCAAACCTCCTCGGTATGAAGATGTGCTCCGGTGAGGGTGGAGAAGACCCCGCCCGTTACGGAACCCTTAAAAACTGCTCCATCAAGCAGGTTGCCAGCGGTCGTTTCGGGGTAACTCCTCTCTATTTGATAAACGGAAAAGAGATAGAGATTAAGATAGCCCAAGGGGCTAAGCCGGGTGAAGGTGGACAGCTACCCGGACATAAGGTAAACGAGTACATAGCCAAACTAAGGCATGCCCGTCCGGGTGTAACCTTGATAAGCCCGCCCCCCCACCACGATATCTATTCGATAGAGGACTTAGCCCAGTTAATACACGACCTAAAGCAGGCTAACCCCTCCGCCCATGTCGCCGTGAAGCTCGTTTCGGAGGTGGGGGTGGGAACGGTAGCCGCCGGGGTAGCCAAGGCTTACGCCGACATAGTTCAAATCTCCGGTGGCGATGGCGGAACGGGGGCTTCCCCCTACGGGTCTATAAAGAACGCCGGTCTGCATTGGGAATACGGTCTTTGGGAAACCCAAAAGGCGTTGATGGAAAACGACCTAAGGCACCTGGTAAGGGTGAGGGTGGACGGCGGTCTCAAGAATGGTAGGGATGTCCTCTTTGCCGCTATAATGGGGGCGGAGGAATTCGGTTTTGGAACGGCGGCTATGATAGCCGAAGGTTGCGCGATGATTCGCCAATGCCACACCAACAAATGCCCCACCGGTGTTGCCACCCAAGACCAAAGGCTAAGGCTCAAATTCAAAGGGAACCCCGAGGACGTTATCGTGTACTTCCTCGCGGTGGCTTGGCATTTGAGGGAACTCATGGCGGAACTCGGAATTAAATCCCTCGACGAGGTTATAGGAAATTACGAGCTCCTCGAAGCGGATAACACCGTTGAAAAACACCCCGAGGCGCCAAAAATAAAGATAGAAGCCCTTTTAAGGGACATTCCCAAGGACAAACCCCGCAAGTGTGAGGTATTTAGAAACGACAACCCGAGTTTTAACTTCAACGACGTCCTATTGGAGGAGCTCTCCTACGATATCCACTTAAAGAAAAACATAAATAGGGAATACCCGATAAAGAACGTTTACCGTTCGATACCCACCAAGTTGGTAAAACCGGTTCTCGAGAGCGGCTACGACGGGAAAATAAGGCTCACATTTAAGGGAACGGCGGGGCAAAGCTTCGGCGCTTTCCTACCCAAGGGGTTTGAGGTTGTTTTAATAGGTCAGGCGAACGACTACGTTGCCAAAGGTTTAGGTGGCGGGAAGGTTGTGATAAAACCCTTCCCGTGGGAGCTGAACAAAACCAAGGAGCTCACCCTTGCCGGTAATACCTGCCTATACGGGGCTACCGGTGGAGAGCTCTTTATAGCCGGTAAGGTCGGGGAAAGGTTCGCCATAAGGAACAGCGGGGCGGTTGCGGTTGTGGAGGGTGCCGGTCACCACTGCTGCGAATATATGACCGAAGGGGTTGTTATAGTCCTTGGAAATACCGGTTACAACCTCGGTGCCGGTATGACCGGCGGAAGGGCTTACGTGCTCGACCTCGACGGTAAGCTCGACGAGCGGATTAACAAAGGTTACGTTTACACCGTACCCCTCCTCGACAAGAGGGCCGAAATAGAGCTAAAATACTGGCTCGACAAACATTACATAGAAACCGATAGCGAATGGGCTAAAGAAATCCTCGAAAACTGGGAGAGGTACAAACCCCTCTTTAAGGTCGTTATTCCATTCGAGACCAAGAGGAGAACCACCGACCCCTTTGCCGATATCGACGAATGCGAATTCCTACCCCTCGAGGTGAAGGAGGAAAGGAAACCCCAAGGAGAGAAAGAGGAAAAAGTCCCCGAAAGGGAGGCAGAACAAAAAGGGCAACCTTCAAGGGAAACGGAAAAGGAAACCAAAGAGGTCTCCGAGGAGATAAACCAACCCCTTTGGATTAAAAAGTTCAAGGACTTTTTTGGTATCTAAAAATCCACTCTCCCCTTTTCGTAAACTTCTACCTTTTTATCCTTTGGAGGTGAGATGATAGCGAAAGAAAGGGTTGT
>CAZNBH010000027.1:0-8183 GCA_964571355.1 uncultured Aquifex sp. | reverse complement strand
CGGAGTTTTGCAAGAACATCCCCCGCAAGGGTCCTTAGGTTTTCCTTTAAAACTTCGTTAAAGTGGTGGTTGTAAAATTCCATTGCCGCGCGGATGGAATTCCTTATAGCCTTGGCATTAGCCCTACCGTGGGTAATCATCACCGGAGCCTTTGCCCCCAACAGGGGTATTCCCCCGTATTCGGCAAAATCGGCTTTCTTTTTCAGAGCCATTAAAGCCGGCTTCATGAGGAAAGCCCCCAGCTTTGCCCAAAAGCTCTTTTTAACCTCCTCCTTAATCATGTTGAGGATTGCAAAACCGAGGCTTTCCGAAGCCTTCAAAACCACATTTCCCACAAACCCGTCGCAAACGATGACGTCGAAATTACCGTTAAAGATATCCCTCCCCTCGGCGTTTCCGACAAAATTTAACCCCGTTTCCTTTAGGAGGGGGTAGGTTTCCTTTACCAGTTCGTTCCCCTTTCCCTCCTCCTCCCCTATCGAGAGGATACCAACGCGGGGGTTTTTTATCCCGAGCATCTCCTCGGCGTAGGTATGACCTATAACGGCGAACTGAACCAGATGGCGGGGTTTTACGTCCACGTTAGCCCCCACGTCGAGCAAAACGGTTTTCCCTTTCGGGTTGGGAAAGGCAACCCCTATAGATGGTCTTTCGAGCTCCTCTATAGCCCCAATAATGAACTTCCCGACCGCCATAACGGCACCGGTGTTGCCCGCCGAAACGAGGGCGTCCGCCTTTTGTTCCCTTACGAGTTTAGCCGCCACATAAAGGGAGGAATCCTTTTTTTTCAAAACCCTCGAGGGGGGTTCGTCCATTCCAAACCCGTTGGGGGTGTGGACTATTTCGAACCTCCCCACGAGGTCTTTTGCCTCCTTTTCCAAAATGGGTTCTATTTTTTCTTTGTCCCCCACGAAGTAAACGAAAAGTTCGGGAAACTCTTTGAGGGCTAAAATACCCCCCCTAACTATTTGTAAAGGGGCGTAGTCGCCCCCCATGGCGTCGAGGGATAAACGGAACATAACAGTTGATATTTTCACCAAAAAAAATCCCCGCCCTTCGGGCGGGCTTCGGTTTTCTATCTCATATTTATA
Organism: uncultured Aquifex sp.; assembly: GCA_964571355.1. Taxonomy (GTDB): domain Bacteria; phylum Aquificota; class Aquificia; order Aquificales; family QOAS01; genus QOAS01. The sequence goes on along the minus strand of CAZNBH010000027.1, from coordinate 7,092 downwards.
AGGTATGGAAGACCAAAAGGGGAAAAACCCGACCTGGGAATTTTTGAAAAAGCAGTTTCATGCCACGATAAACTTTGCGGTCGGCGCGGCGCTCCTGCTCGGCGTATTTCTCCTACCCGAGGCAACCTTCGGTAAGATTTTGCAGATAGTCCTCGGGGGGCTTAGCGTTTTTATGCTCGCCGAAAAGACTTGGAAATTCGTAAAGAGGGGATTTTTGCACTTCACCATCGAGGACACCTACATCTTCCTATCGGCAATGGTTCTATTAACCTTGTTGGTGGTAAACCCCGACTACATCGTTGGACTTATCGTTAAAATAGCCTTCGGAATAGCGGGCTTGGTTTTGATAATTTTGGCGATTTCCGATTTCTTCCGCCACATAGGGGAGTATAGGAATGCAACAAGCGGAGGTAGCCGAAAATAATCCACCCCTAAGGGGCAAAAGAATTGTTTTAGAACTCAAAGGGGTTTGGAAAACTTATGAAAGTACCCCCGTTTTGAAGGGAATAAATTTAAAACTCCTCGAAGGGGATTTGGCGGCGATAGTTGGTCCCTCCGGGAGCGGTAAGTCAACCATTCTCCACATAGCGGGAGGTTTGGAAACCCCCGATAGGGGGGAGGTTTACCTCTTTGGGAAAAGGATAGACAACCTCCCCGAGGGGGAAAGGGATTTTTTCCGCCGTAAAAGGGTCGCCTACGTGTTTCAATTTTTCAACCTCCTCGAGGATTTCACCGTTTGGGAAAACATCTACCTCTTTGGGAAACTGTTGAATGTAAAAAACCCCGAGAGGAAAACGGAGGAGATAATAACCTTTTTGGGTTTAAAGGGAAAGGAAAGGCAAAAACCCTTATACCTCTCGGGGGGGGAGAGGCAGAGGGTGGCAATTGGTAGGGCTCTCATAACGGAGGCGAAGCTCATCCTCGCCGACGAACCTACCGGAAATTTAGACCCCGAAAGGGCGGAGGAAATAATAAAACTCTTTGGGGAACTTAATAAAAGGGGAATCACCCTTTTGGTTGCCACCCACAATAGAAACCTGTTAAAATACTTTAAAAAGGTTTATTATATCGAAAAGGGCCTTCTGTCTGATTATAGTTCTGTATAGCGTCGTCCTTTGCTTTCTACATTAAATCCTTGTATCCTTTTGAAGGAGGTATGGCTGGTATGTTTGATAGATTCACCGATAAAGCCAGACAAATAATATTAAAAGCAAAAGATATAGCGGCCGAATACGGCCATAACTATTTGGGTAGCGAACACCTCTTGCTCGCACTTTTGGAAAACGACGAGCTTACCCCTTTGGTTTTGTCCAAGTTTGGGCTTAGCGCCGAAAAGGTTAAAAAGAGCCTTGTTTCCCAAATGGTAAAGGGGAACTTTAAAGGGGAAATTCTGTTCTCCCCCGATGCGAAGAGGATTATAGAGTTAGCCATCGAGGAGGGGAGAATTCTTCACCATCCCTATGTGGGAACGGAACACCTACTTATAGCCATAGTTAGGGAAAAAACCGGTTTGGGCGGAAGGGTTTTGAGGAGCTTTGGATTGGACGAGTACGCGGTGAGGAGGGAAATCCTGCACCTACTCGGAGAGGTTCCCGAACAGGAGCAAAAAAAGAGCGCACCCACCCCCAACTTGGATAAATTCGGAAAAGACCTTACCAAGATGGCTAAGGAGGGCAAACTCGACCCCGTAATAGGTAGGGATAAGGAAATAGAAAGGGTTATTCAAATCCTCTTAAGGAGGAGAAAGAACAACCCCGTCCTCATAGGGGAACCGGGGGTGGGTAAAACCGCAATAGTGGAAGGTCTCGCCCAACGGATAGTGGAGGGGAAAGTTCCCGAACCCCTAAAGGGGAAGAGGATAGTTGCACTCGATATGGCTTCGGTCGTTGCGGGAACCAAGTACAGGGGACAATTCGAGGAAAGGCTTAAAAATATCCTTAAAGAGTTAGAAAAGAACAGGGACATCATTTTGTTTATAGACGAGCTCCACACCATTGTAGGAGCCGGTAGCGCCGAGGGTTCTATAGACGCCTCCAATATGCTAAAGCCGGCACTTGCGAGGGGTGAAATCCAAATAATAGGCGCTACAACCGTGGACGAGTACAGGAAACACATAGAAAAGGACGGGGCGCTCGAAAGGCGTTTCCAACCGGTAATGGTAAACGCCCCCTCGGTGGAGGACGCCAAGAAAATCGTCCTCGGGTTGAAGGACAGGTTTGAAAAGTTCCACGGGGTGGAATATACCCTCGACGCCCTCGAAAAGGCTGTGGAATTGTCGGACAAATATATCAACGATAGGCAATTACCCGACAAGGCTATAGACGTGATAGACGAAGCCGGAGCGTTGGTAAAGATAAGAAATTACTCGCTCCCGTCCGAGCTAAAGGTTTTGGAGGAAAAGATTAAGGAGCTCGAGGAGGAAAAGAGGAAAGCGGTTGAGGAACAGGACTACGAGAGGGCTATAGAGATAAGGGACAAAGAACTAAAACTAAGGGCGGAATTCGAAGAGAAAAAACGTCAATGGGAGGAAAATCTGAAGAAAAACCGTCCCAAGGTAACGGTCGACGATGTTGCGGAGGTAATCTCCCGTTGGACGGGTATACCGGTAAAACGTTTAACGGAAACCGAGGTGGAAAAACTCTTAAAGATAGAAGAGGAACTCAAAAAACGGGTTTTGGAGCAGGACCACGCCATAGAGAGGATTGCAAAAGCCCTAAGGCGCTCCCGTATAGGGTTGCACAGAAAAAAACGCCCTATAGGGGTATTCCTATTTTTGGGACCCACCGGGGTTGGTAAAACGGAAACGGCCAAAGCCCTCGCGGAGTACCTATTCGGCAGCGAGGACGCCCTCATAAGGTTCGACATGTCGGAATTTATGGAAAAGCACACGGTCTCCAAATTGGTAGGAGCACCTCCCGGATATGTGGGGTACGAAGAGGGGGGACAACTCACCGAACTCGTCAGGAGGAGACCTTACTCGGTGATACTGCTCGACGAGGTGGAAAAAGCCCACCCCGATGTGTTCAACCTATTTTTGCAGATATTCGACGACGGTAGGCTTACCGACGCCTTCGGGAGGACGGTCGATTTTAGCAACACCATCATCATAATGACCTCCAACCTCGGGGCGAGGATGATAGCCGAAAGGGGAAGGGTAGGTTTCGAACAGGAAAGCGGGCTAATCGATTACGAGGAGATGAAAAAGAACGTAATGGAGCAGGTAAAGCGCTACTTCACCCCCGAATTCATCAACAGGCTCGACGACATTATCGTATTCAAACCTTTGAGCCGCGAAGCGGTGGCTAAAATTATTGACTTACATCTCAAAGAGATTAACGAAGGGCTAAAGGAATGGGGAATAAAGGTCAAGCTCCACAAAAGTTTCGTCGATTGGTTGATAGACAAGTATTACAAACCGGAGTACGGAGCGAGGAGCATAAAGAGGGGTCTCCAAAGGGAGGTCGAGGAACTGATAGCGGAGGAACTCCTAAAGGGGAACTTAAAGGATGTGGATACCGTGGAGTTGTTGATAAGACAAGGGAAACCCTCCTTGAGGAGGATAAAGAAACAGTCCAAAGAGGAAAACGAAGAAAAGGTAGAAATCACCTCTTAAAGGTAGCCCTTCTGTCCTCCCTCTTTATCACCTCCTTCGGTTTTTCCCAAGAGGTTATTTCCTCCGTAAAGGTTACGGGAAATAAATACCTCACCGACAAAGAGGTTCTAAAACTTTTAAACCTCCACAAGGGTATAGTTTTCTCCGAGGATTACATCTACAGGTCTATAAAAAGGGCTTACCAAAAGGGAGCCTTTGAATACATAGGTATCTTTAAAAGTGAAAAGAATGGGAAATTAACCCTTCTCGTAAAGGTTAAAGATTTGCCAGTTGTTTACGACGTTCAATTTGTGGGTAACGAGGAGGTAAAGGACGAGGAGCTTCGCCAGGCTATAGGGGTTCCCGAAAATCCGCAGGAGCTGTTGGAGGAGCAGACCTCCTATATATCGGGACCCGCGGTGGAGGAAAAGCTCAAACTTAAAAAGCTCGTCCCCATAGGGCGCCCCCTCACGGTCGAAGAAATAGAGGAAATGGTACGGAGGATTAAGCTCCTCTACGCCCAAAAGGGGTTTAGCAATGTAAAGGTCACCTACAAACTCGTTCCGATAAAGGGTGCTTCGAAACTCGTCTTCTATATTAAAGAGGGTAAACAGCAGTACGTTTCCGATATAGAAATAAAGGGGCTCCACAAACTCGACGAGGACGAAGTAAGGGACGTAATGCTCTTGGAGGAGCCCAATATTTTCCTATTCAGGTTTCACCCCCCGTTTTCAAAGGAGCTGTTGGAGCACGATATAGAGGCTATAAACCGCCTTTTGAAGGAAAAGGGCTTCTTCGAGGGTAAGGTTGAAAGTTACAAGGTTGTAAACCTCGGGGACGGGGCGGTAAAGGTAATAATAAAAATCCACGAAGGTCCCCGCTACAAAATAGGAAAGGTAACCCTAAAGGGGAATACCTATTTCGGATACCACGAACTGACAAAGGATTTCTTTAAAAAACTCAAAAGGAAGGGGGGTTATTTCGACCAAAAATTGGTCGATTATTTGAAAAAACAAATCCTTTTAAGGTATAAAAACCTCGGTCTTTACTACACCAAGGTGGTTATAATTCCAAAAATCGACAAAAAGAGGAAGGTTGTAAACCTCGAAGTCCTCGTGAAGGAAAGCCCTCCAACCTACAACCGTTGGGTGGAAATAAAGGGTAATTACGAAACGAGGGACTACGTTATAAGGAGGGAGCTCGAGCTCCACGAGGGGGACCTCGTCACCGAGGAAAGGGTAAAGTGGTCAAAAATTTGGGTGGACCGCCTCGGATATTACGCCGGGGTGGAGATTAAACCCGAACTCCTCGCGATAAAGAATAATAAAGCCTATGCAAAAACAAAGGTCAAGGTAACCGAAAGGTTCACCGGTCAGTTCTCGGTTGGTATAGGTTACAGTGAAACGAGCGGTCTATCCGGTTTTATCTCCCTTAGGAAGGGTAACTTCCTCGGAACGGGTGACATCATAGGGGTTTCCATATCGTTCGGTGAGTTCGTAAAGAACTACCAATTCTCCTACACCCGCAAGTGGTTTTTAAAACAGCCGCAAGACCTCTCCTTTGCCGCCTACGATTACGAGCACGACTACGATACCTACAACATCAAACGGAAAGGTATAAGCACAACCTTGACCCGCCGCTTTTGGCACTATTGGAGATGGAGTGTAGGTTTAGACCTCGAGTCGATTAATTACTCCGATATATCCCCCGACGCCTCGATTTACGTAAAGGAATCGGCTCAATTCAGCAGTGCGACCATATTGCGCCTCGGCGTTGAAAAGGACACGAGGGATAGCTACCTGTTCCCCTCGGAGGGTGTATACCTGGGTGCTTTCTCGAAATTGGGAGGCGTCCTCGGGGGGGATGAGAAATTCGTAAAGCTCCAACTTAGGGGTTCCAAATACCTTAAGGACGACTACTTCGACACGGGGACGATTTTCTCCGCAAAAGGGCAGTTTGGAATTATAGAACCTTGGGGTGGTAAGAGTGTAACCCCTATAGACGAGCGGTTTTTCGTGGGTGGCGATTACACCATTAGGGGTTATAAGTACGGTTATGCCGGACCTATAGACCCCAACACTAAAGACCCAGTCGGTGCAAAACTGATGTGGACCGCTTCCTTCGAAGCCGATTATCCGATTAAGAAAAAAACCTTTTATCTCGCGGCGTTTACCGACGTTGGTAACGGCGCAAATACCTTTAGCGGCCTTATTAAGAATATAAAGGCGGGTGTAGGTTTCGGAATAAGGTTTGTTACACCTATGGCTCCCATAAGGCTCGACTTCGCGTGGAAGTTGAAAAAGGTTGAAGGGGATACCAACAGGTTCAGAATCCACATAGTGATAGGTAGCTTCTTCTAAAGGAGCCTTTCCTTTAGCTCATCAACCTTATCGGTTTTCTCCCACGGGAGTTTTTCCTTACCGAATTGTCCGTAAACCGCCGTTTGGGCGTAAATTGGCTTTCTGAGGTCGAGATATTCGATAATCTCCAAGGGTTTGAGCGGGAAAATATCCCTTACCACCTTTAGGAGTTTATCCTTGTCAACCTTTTCGGTCCCGAAGGTTTCTATATCGAAGGCCACCGGTTCCGCCAAGCCGAAGGCGTAACCTATTTGGACCAAACATTTATCCGCCAAGTCGGCGGCGACGATGTTTTTGGCTATGTACCTCGCCATGTAGGAACCCGCACGGTCGGTTTTGGTGGGGTCTTTGCCCGAAAAGGCACTCCCACCGGAAAAACCTATATCCCCGTAAGCGTCGCTGATAATTTTCCTTCCGGTTAGACCGGTATCGGCGGCGGGTCCCCCGAAGACAAACCTACCGCTGGGATTTACCTCTATCTTTGTATCCGGGGACAAGAGGTGGGCGGGTAGCTTTTTGAGGATAACTTCCTCCGCTAAAAGGTTTCGGAGCTGTTTTAAGCTTATATCGGGGTCGTGTTGAACGTAAAGGTAAATAGCTTTTACCTTTTTGGGCTTTCCGTCCTCGTATTCCATCACGACGAGGCACTTACCGTCGGGTCTTAGAAAGGGGAGCTTCCCTATTTTTCGGTATTCGCTAACCGTTTTGGTTATCGAGTGGGCTATGGTGATGTGCCAAGGCATCAGGTTGGGGGCTTCTTTAGTGGCGTAACCCACCACTATAGCGGTATCACCCGCCCCCTCGGAGGATATCCCGAGGGCTATTTCGGGGCTCTGTTCGTCGATGGTTTGGATAATCCCGCAGGTATCGGCGTCAAATCCCAACTCCGGTTCGGTATACCCCACCTCCTTAATGGTTCCCCTAACTATCCTCTGGATATCTATAAAGGCTTCGGTCGAGAGTTCCCCACCGACTATTACCAAGCCGGTCGTTATCATCACCTCGAAGGAGGTTCTTGCAAAGGGGTCTTTTTCGAGGCAGGCGTCGAGGAGTTTGTCGGCTATCAGGTCGGCGAGTTTGTCGGGATGTCCTTCGCAAACCGATTCGGCCATTCGGAGGTTGTGGTTGTGCATCGCTAAG
>CAZNBH010000026.1:0-8204 GCA_964571355.1 uncultured Aquifex sp. | reverse complement strand
AAACCTTTAGCGTAACCGGCCAAATGGTAAACGTCCACATACCTACCCAATATGGGGGGAACTACAAAACCACCGAAGGCACCCAATCCTCCAACCCATCCGGCGGCACCACCGGTCGCATGGGGAACATATTTGGGAACGAGTTTGAACACCGCACCGTTGGCGATACCCATACCTATACCCATTAGGATTTCCCCTATAAGTGAAACCCCGAAGGTGTGGGTGTTCATAAGGATAATAGCCCCTATTAAGGTGATGGTATAGGCTATAAGGGCTATAAGCTCTCCACCGAAGGCGTCACTGAGATAACCTCCAAGAATCCTTATAACCGATGCCAACAGGGAGAATCCGAACGCCATTAACAATCCGGCTTCGGTAACGGGTAGCTTGTAGTAGTTGACCCAATAGACGATAAACCAACCCGTTAGGGCTAGGAAACCACCGAACGATACGAAGTATAGATAAACCAACAGCCAAGTTTTGTAAATCTTTGCCGACTCTATAAGGGACTGTATTAAGCTACCGCTTGGAAAGAGCTCCTGCCCCAAAGCCCTTGCTATCCTCTTAGCGGTTTCGGGGTCAAATCCTTTCTCTATTAGTTGGAAGTAGTAAGCGTCCCTTGCGAGGAGGAAGTAAATAATCGTTCCTATCAATAGGAATAGGAACCATAACATATAGGACATAGGGAGTCCCAACGCCTTTAGAGCGAAGGGTAAAACCATACCGAATAGACCCGGTGCGAGGTTACCAACACCCGCGTAAATTCCCAAGGCTTTACCTTGGTCTTTTTGTGGATACCAATAGGCGGTTTGGGCGATACCAACCGAGAAGGTTGCTATACCGCACCCGCTGAGGAAACCGAAGAGCAGGATTAACCAGTACATCCAAGGCTGTAAGTGGGGGTAATACATAAAGAGCAGTGCCGTTAAGCCCGCCATACCGATAACGGCGAGCCATAGGAGGGTTAACATCGGCTTCCTACCGCCCACCTTGTCGACCCAAGCCGCAAACGGAATTCGAAGGAGCGAACCGGTTAAGTTAGGAGCGGCCACCAACAAACCCAGTAAAAATCCCGAAAGTCCAAGTATCTGTTTGAGCTGTTTGGCAACTGGACCGTAGAGAGAAACCGCCGCAAAACCGATGAAGAAACCCCAGGTGGCCATTACCAGACCGCTAATGGGGTCCCCCTTCAACCCCAACTTTTTAAGGAGGGTTTCTTTTTCAATCTCCTCCTTTTCGAGGTCTTGGAGAATTTTTTCCAAGTCCTCTTTTGCCGCCATACTTTACCTCCCAAAGTAAATTTGGCAAAAAATTTAATATGATTTCTGCTATAAAATATTGATTGGAATCAATTTTTTGATTTCTATTGTCCCGTAAATTTGCTATTTCTAAGGAGGCTTGGGTATGAAAAAATTGTTAACAGCGGTTCCTTTGTTGGGTATATCCCTTTTTTCGGGAAAGGTTTTTGCCCAAGATAACACCCCTTCCTTATTTAAAGGGATAAAAAAGGAAGTCTTTTTGCTTATTAGACCCCGTTGGGAGTATGTAGATATAGACAACGACGGTAAAAAAACGGCAAATGCCGGAACGGTAAGGGCTCAACTCGGATTTAAACTTTCGAAGGATGCATTCAGTTTTTACGTCGAAAACCTTTTAGTGGCTACCTTTGCGGATAAATATGCCCCCCAAAGGGGTGGGTACGAATTGGTCCCCGACGAGCCGAGGGATAGGATTACCCAACTGTGGGTAAGTTATAAACAATCCCTTTTTGGAACAAATTTAGCCCTTAAACTCGGTAGGCAGGTTATAAACATAGACAACCAAAGGTTTGTAGGAGCGGTTAACTGGAGACAAACCCCCCAAACGTTCGACGCCGCAAGGGTAGACCTCAAAGGGGAAAAATTCCCATTCAAACCCCACCTTACGGTAGCCTATATTTGCGACCGTCAAGGGGTGGTTAGTAAATTGACCACTTACAACATTTGTGGAGGGGGACCTATAAGCTATTCCTGGTTGGGACATTTGGGATTTTCCCTCCCCTACGGGGTAAAGGGGGCTATTTACGATTACTACTTTAGGAAATTTGCAGATACCTACGGGTTGAACCTCCACGGGAATTTTAAGGTCAATATGGTTAACCTCAACTATTGGCTCGAGTACGCCCTCGAAAACGTCCACAACAAGGTGGCTAACGTTTACGATAATAGCTACTACTGGCATATAAAGGTCGGCGGTTCTATAAAAACCGATTACGGCGTTCCCTTTGTAACCCTCGGCTTTGAAAGGTTGGATAAGCACTTTATCACTCCCCTGGCAACCCTTCACAAGTTCAACGGTTGGGCGGACGTTTTTCTAAAGTACACCGCCACCTCAAATAACTACGGTCTTAACGATTATTACGCCTCGGTAGGTTTTAAAAACAGACTAATAGGTAAGGTTATGGGCGTTTACCACAAGTTCACCGCCACCGACGACTTCCAAAACGGCGGCGATAACTTCGGGGACGAATGGGATTTGCTCTATACGAGACCTTTAAACATAGGTAAGTTGAAAAATCTTTCCTTTACCTTGAAGTTTGCCAAATACAACGCCGACGACGAGGCTAAAAATGCGGGGGTGGGGGACAAGGATACGACCAAAATTTGGGTAATGTTTACCTATAAGTTCCATTCGACGTTTTAATCCTTTCCTAAAATTTCCTTAGCCCCTTTTTCCAAAAGTTTTTGAGCCAATTCGTAGCCGACCCGCTCGGCAAACTCGGCGTGCCCTTCTACTTTATCTTCGAAAAATAAATGCCCTTCGGGGTCGGAAATAAAACCTTTGATAAAGAGCGACCCGTCGGGATTTACCACCGCCAAAGCCCCCGCCGGTATATGGCAACCGCCTCCGAGGGTTTTTAAAAATTCCCTTTCCGCCTTGGCTTCCGCCTCCGAGGCTATATCGTTTACCGCTTCCCTTAAAAGGTTTATCAGTTCGTTATCGTCCTCCCTTGTTTCGACCGCTATAATCCCCTGACCAACCGCGGGGATAAAGTAATCCAACACCTCCGAAATACGGTTTTCCAAACCGAGCCTTTCCAACGAACTTTGGGCAAGGATTATCGCATCGTAAAGTCCCTCGTCGAGTTTTCTTAAACGGGTGTCCACATTTCCCCTTATCTCCTTTATTTCCAAATCGGGTCTAATCCTCTTTATCTGAACAGCCCTCCTTAGGGAGGAGGTGCCCACAACCGCCCCTTTGGGGAGTTCTTTCAACTTTTTCCCATTGCGGGAGACCAAGGCGTCAAAGGGGAAATCCCTCATGGTGTAAGCGCTTATGGTTAACCCCTTGGGGAGTTCGGTGGGTAAATCCTTTAAAGAGTGAACCGCGAAATCTATTTCCCCGCTAAGGAGCTTTTCCTCCAACTCCTTGGTGAAAAGACCTTTATCCCCTATCTTTGGAAGGGGCTTATCGAGTATTTTGTCCCCCTTGGTGGTTATAGGAACTATTTCTATTTCCAACGAGGGGTCGAAAAGTCTAAGTAGATGAACCACGTAATTGGTCTGCCAAAGGGCTAATTTACTCCTACGGGTTCCTACCCTTAACTTCCTTCCCATTTAGGGGAAAAGAGTTTAACGGGAGAGGAGTTTAACCGACCTCGTGAGGAAATAAGCGGTTAAAACCCCCACCATTTCGGGGATTATTAAGGTTTGGTGACTCATTTCGGAAATCATAATTACCGCCGTAATAGGGATGTTTAAACCCGCACTTAACATAGCCGCCGCGCCGGTAAGGACAAAAATAGGGAGTTTCGATGGCTCTATATGGGCAACGATATTTCCAAGGGCTGCACCTATAAAAATTAAGGGCAAAACAATACCCCCCGGATAACCGAACGAGAGGAGTAAAGTTATAAAAACTATTTCGAGGATTATCGTCCAAAACACCACCTCTATGGGAAAAAGTTCCGTACTAACCTCATTTATGGGTTTGTAATTCACCGACAACTCCAAAAGGTGAATATATTCGTGATGGTAGGCTATAGCGAAAAGGAGTAATACAACCGGTAAAATCGAAACAGCCCTGTAATTTTCAGGGACCAGCGAGGCGAGGAATTTAAACAACTTAAAGAGTAGAAACATAAAAATGGTCGCAACGGAGGTTAAAACACCTAAAACAAAGGCGGGAAAAAGGTCTAAAAGGTTCCAATTAAAGGAACCTTCCACGTGAATTATAGGGTGAAAACCCCTTAAATAGGCGTAAACGGTGTAAGAGATTGTGGAAGCGGTCAAAGCATCTATTAGGAAATCGATATTTAACACCCTTCCGAAGCGGTTTTCAAAAACGTAAAAGGTAGCCCCCAAGGGGACCTTTAGAAAAGCTCCCACAAAGGCGGCGGCTCCTATCGTTCCCCAGTAATTCAATTGCCCCTTGGGGAGTTTAAAGAGTTGAGAAATGTATTGCCCTAAACCGGTTCCGAGAAGCATTGCGGGTCCTTCCCTACCGAGGGGCAAGACCGATAGCGACAGGGCGATACCTACAAATTTTGACAACCATATAAACAGGGGAACCAACAGGTTTTCCCTTAAAAATCTCAAACTCAACAAAAGACTTGGTACAACGAAGCTCGATTCGATGGAAGCCGAAACGTAAATATAGAAACTTAAAAAGAGTAGGTGAAAAATTTGTAATCCCAGATTAAAAGATATATTATGGATAGTTTCTATAACTATATCCAGTGCCGCCGCGGCAAAACCGGAAATAAGTCCTATAAAGCTGGCGAATAGCGCCTCCTTAAACTTTCCTAAAAAATAATCGGTATGAATTTTTACCTTCATTTTTTAAAGAAAACTCCAAAGATGTGAAGGATAGGAAAAAATTATAAGGCTTTGATTAAAGCTCGTAGGGAATGATACCCAAAACCTCCATCTCGTCGACTATGTTGAATAAAACGGGAGGTTTTTGTTTCCCCAAAAGGGTAATGAATTCGGAAAAACTCTTCGGTTCCCTCGGTAGGATGTGAACCAAATTTTTCCACCCCTCGTAGAGGGTTTGAAATTCCTCCGGAAGGGTTAGATTGTTCAAAATTTCCACAACGGTGGGAACAAAGGCGCTCTCTATTGGATAACCGTAATTGGGAAAGATATAGGCGATTTTATCCCTAATGGGGTCTACCACTTCCAAAGCCTTTTTCAACCTCTCGTTGGAACTTATATTGGCGTAGTGGTATATCCTCAAGTGGTTGGATAAAACCCTATCGAAAAATTCCAATTCACGGGATACATAACTCCCAAAGAGGTTTCCCGTAATTAAAACTCCCTCCGGTAGGTAAATCAAAGTTTCCAACCTGCTCCCCAAATAGGGGATTTGGAAAAACTGAACCCCGTCGAGGTCCAAAAACTGTTCCTCTTTAAACCCCTGAAACTCGAGGTAGGACTTTATTAGGGGACTGGTGAGGATTTTGTAATCTCCACCCTTTATCTTCAACAGTCTAAGGGAGGACAGTATTTGGTCGTCTATTTGAGAAACCGCAAAGAGGGCTTTGTCGAGTTCCTTTACCCCCTCGTATGGTTGTGTATAAAGGGTATAACCCCTATAGGGGAACGAATAAATCTTCCTCTCCCTTACGGGGTTTACCTTTACATCGGCAACCTTTTTGGGTTCTACCGAAGCCTTTACAATAACGGTTTCGACGGGTTTTTCCTCCATGGATAGTTCCATTAACTGGTTGTAAAAATCGGCGGTGTTGTTAAAAACAACGGCATCTTCGTGGGTTATAGGTTCTTCAACAATTATTTTGGGAATACTATCGTCGGTATTTATCTCCACAATCCTTTCGAGGTCGGTTGAAACCGAAACCACCTGTCCGTTTCTAATCCTAAGCGAATACAGAACCTTATCCTCATCCATATCCTTGACGGTTAAAAAAAGGTCTTTATCGGTGGCTGTAAAGGCGTTTAGTACGTTAAAAAGTCCATACCGGTAAAAATCAAACTCTATATGTCCCTCTTCTATCATTTTTTTTATTTGGTTTATGGTAGCGATAAGTCCTCTTATTTCTACAAATAAAGTTAAAGGATTAAAAGGAATAGGTTCAATATTTGCCTCGGTGATACCGAGTTTTAAGTATTTACCTAAATTATTTTCGTCCTTTATTAGGATAGTTATAGCCTTAGGGTACTTAAGATTTGTCAATAAAATATTTAAACCATCCTTAAGAAAATCTTCCAAAATTAAGGCTGCATTAAATTGGTATTTGCTCAAATATTGGCGGAATTTTTCCAAATTTGGAACGGATAAAACGTCCACTTCGGTAATCATTGTTAGGTTGGTTAGTAGGGTGGCGACGTCTTCGAGGTTGTGGAGCGATATGATTTTCATAAAAAACTAATTTAATGTAGACACCAAAACTAAAGTTATTTTAGACCTTACCCTTTCCCCCCGAAGGGCAAAAGTGCAAAAAATATATCACTCTATGCAAAGGGAGCATTGGCAAAGCCGAATAGGGCTTATCCTCGCAATGGCGGGAAATGCCGTAGGCTTGGGTAACTTTTTGAGATTTCCCAACCAGGCGACCGAGCACGGCGGCGGAGCTTTCATGATTCCCTACCTGATAGCCTTCCTAATAGTCGGTATTCCCCTAATGTGGACCGAGTGGGCTATGGGTAGGTTGGGGGGAAGCAAAGGGCACGGAACCACCCCGGCGATTTTCTACCTCCTTTGGAAAAACAAAATAGCCAAATACATAGGGGTTTTGGGAATTTGGATTCCCCTCGTTGTAGCAACCTATTACGTTTATATCGAAAGCTGGACCTTGGGTTTTTCCATCCAATACCTACTGGGATTAGCCCCTAAACCCTCCGAAGGGATACACGACCCCACCCAATACCTTCAGCCGTTTGTCGAATTCGTTAAAAACTACCTCGGGATGCACGGTGGGATACTACTAGAACCCTCCCTATGGGCTTATCTATTTTTCATAATCACCTTTGCGGCAAACGTTTACATCCTCTATAGAGGTATCTCGGGGGGGATTGAAAAGTTCGTAAAGTGGGCTATGCCCACCCTCTTTATTATCGCCGTCTTCCTAATGGTAAGGGTTTTAACAATAGAAATCCCCACGGGGCAAATCGTTTTCAAAAAGACCGATGAAAGTGTTTTATTCGTTTCCAAAAAGGGGTTTGTTGAAATCCAACCCTCCAAAGGGTCGGAGGTTTATATAGAAACCCTCGCGGGGGAGGTTCTCTACACCCTAAAGGGGAAAGGGGAGTTAAAAATCGAAAAAGGGAGTCTCTACCTAAAAACCCCAAAAGGGGAGAAAAAGATACCCTACGATAACCTCCTATTGGATTTCGAAGGAAAGGTTTTCCTCTCCAACGGAGGGGAGAAATTAGCCTTAGAAAACACCCAGGCGGTGGTCTCCATTCCCAAGAGGAGTTCCGTCCAAGGGCTCGATTTCCTATGGAACCCCGATTGGTCTAAACTAAAAGACCCCAACGTTTGGATTGCGGCGGTGGGGCAAATCTTCTTTACCCTTAGCCTCGGCTTCGGTGCGATAATCACCTACGCGTCCTACATTAGAAGAAATCAAGATATAGCCCTATCGGGGTTGGCGGCTGCTTCCCTCAACGAAACCGCCGAGGTAATCCTCGGAGCATCGATAGCGATACCCGCGGCGGTTGCCTTCTTTGGGGTCGCCAACGCCATACTGATAGCCAAGCAGGGAGCCTTTATGCTCGGTTTTGTGAGCCTTCCGGCGGTATTCTCCAATATGGAAGCCGGTCAATTCCTCGGCTTTTTGTGGTTCTTCCTCCTTTTCATAGCGGGGGTAACCTCGTCGGTGGCTATCCTCCAACCGATGATAGCCTTCCTCGAGGACGAATTCGGCTTTCCGAGAAAAACCGCCGTTTTTCTAACCTCCCTAATAGTTTTCATCGGCGCCCAGGCGGTTATATTCCTAAACGGTTTCCTCGACGAGATGGATTTTTGGGCGGGGACTTTCTTCGTTATAGTCCTCGGACTTTTCGAGGTAATACTCTTTTATTGGATTTACGATGCCAAAAAGGCTTGGGAGGAAATCAACCGCGGGGGACTGATAACTGTTCCGAAAATCTACTTCTACGTAGTCCGCTACATCACCCCCCTATTCCTCCTAATACTCCTTATAGGCTTTACCCTTAACAACGTCCTTTCCTCCAAAGGGGAAACCAATTTGGTTCAATGGC
>CAZNBH010000025.1:0-8381 GCA_964571355.1 uncultured Aquifex sp. | reverse complement strand
ATTTGGACGGGTAAAGAACCCCCGGTGGGGGAAATGTGGAAAGCTCTAAAGGAAGCTTTCAGACCTTAAGCGGCCACTTTCGGGACGTATATAGGGGGTTTTAACCCCTTTACAACCTCCTCGTCTATTATCACCTTGGCTATGTCCTTTCTCGAAGGAACTTCGAACATTACATCGGTCATTATTTCCTCGACGATAGCCCTTAGACCCCTTGCCCCGGTTTTCCTCCTCAACGCCTCCCTTGCGATTTCTCTAAGAGCCCCTTCGGTAAACTCGAGCTCCACCCCGTCCATTGCGAGGAGCTTCTGATACTGCTTTATAATTGCGTTTTTGGGTTCTACGAGGATTCTTACCAAATCCTCTTCCTTCAAGGGGTCCAAGGTTGCTATTACGGGGAACCTCCCGAGGAACTCGGGAATCATTCCGAACTCTATGAGGTCGTCAACCGTTACCAACCTCAAGAGGTCTTCGGTTTCCTCGAGTTTCCTAACGTCGGCTTCAAAACCCACCGCACTTTTACCAACCCTGCGTTTAATAATATCCTCCAATCCGACAAATGCACCGCCCGCTATAAACAGTATGTCGGTGGTGTCTATTTGGATAAATTCCTGGTTGGGATGTTTTCTGCCGCCTTGCGGCGGAACGTTTACTATACTCCCCTCCACGATTTTTAGGAGAGCCTGCTGAACCCCCTCACCGCTGACATCCCTCGTAATGGAGGGGTTTTTCCCGCTTTTGCGGGCTATTTTGTCTATTTCGTCTATATATACGATACCCTTCTGGGCTTTTTGAACATCGTAGTCGGCGGCTTGCAACAGCCTTACGAGGATGTTTTCGACGTCCTCACCCACATAACCGGCTTCGGTTAGGGAGGTCGCGTCGGCGATTGCGAAGGGAACGTTCAAAATTTTTGCCAAGGTTCTCGCCAAGAGGGTTTTACCGCTACCGGTGGGACCTATGAGGAGGATATTGGATTTTTCTATTTCAACATCGTCGGTAGAAATACCTTTTTCCTTTTGGAGGATTCTCTTGTAGTGGTTGTAAACCGCCACCGAGAGGATTTTTTTAGCCCTCTCCTGCCCTATCACGTATTGGTCGAGAATTTCTTTTATCTGTTGGGGGGTGGGTAGGTATTCGAGCTCCTTGGGGAGGGTGGTTTCCTCATTTTTCCTATATTCGGATAGGATTTCGTAGCAACCCGCCACGCAACGGTCGCAGATATAACTACCTTCCGGACCCTCTATGAGGAAATCTACCTCGCTCTCCTTTGCACCGCAAAAGCAACACTTTTTTTCCATTTCCGAAAATGGGAAAAGTATATAGAAATCGGAAACCCGCAAGGGAGTTCACCACAAGCTTATCCTTTAATAGGTTTTTTTATGAAAATCCTCCTAATAGGGTTGGGTCGTTTCGGTTCCTCCATTGCGGAAAGACTTTTGGAACAAAACCATCAGTTGCTCGTAATAGAAAACGACCCCTCAACGGTGGAAACTTTTTTAAACTCCCTCAAGAGGAAAAAACTCGACGATAGAAACCTCAAGGTGTGCGTTGGTGATGCAACCTCCCTCATAGTTTGGGAATATTTAAACCTTTCGGAGTTCGAACTGATAATTTCCTCCCTAAGGGGTGGAGATTTCAACAAAACGGTTTGCGAAATCGTGAGGGATATCTACAAAAACTACGAAATACCTATAGTAGTTTTGAGCTTCGATACGAGCTACGAGAGGGTTTTCGCCAATTACAACTGCGACCTGTTGGTTCTCCCCCAAATGGTTGCCACCTTCGTGGAGAGCTTCACCCTAAAAAATATCCGAAAACCGATAGGTATAGGCTTGGGAAAGAACGAAATCCTCGAGGCGGTGGTTTCCCCCCGCAGCCCCTACACAAGGGTGCCGATATACCCCCACAGGCTCCGCCATTGGCGGCTCGGTTTGATTTATAGGAGCGGTAGGATAATACTCCCGCGGAGGCGGGTGGTTTTAAAACCGGAGGATAGGGTTCTACTCCTCGGCGACGACCCAAAGGTGGTTCTCGAAGTGGCAAAGGCTATGGCCCTCGGCGAGCCCCAATTTCCCCTAAGCTTTGGGGAAAATATGCTTATAGCCCTAAAAAGGGAGGAGCTCCACTACCTAAAGGAGTACCACTACCTTTGGAAACACTCGAGGGTAAAAACCGTTTACCTTTTCACCGAAAGGGTTTCCCTCTCCGAAATAGAAAACCTCGTAGGGGAAAAATCCTTTTTAAACAGCCTCGTTATGGAACCCTTTAGGGGGTATAGTTCCATTTTCGGGAGGGAGTTGCAAAACCGCCTTTCGGCGGGGATAGTATCGGCACCCCACAGGAGGAGGTGGTTATTTTTCCACAACTACCGTCTAAAGGAACTATTCGAACAGGAAACCCCCTTTTTGGTCCCGAGGTTGAGTTTTCCCTACAGGAGGATTTTGGTATCGCTGAACACCGAAAACCCCCAGGGGATGGTGGAACAGGTTTTCGAGATATTCCTCCTAACGGGGGGAGAAAGCCTTACCTTCCTTTCGGTGAACCTCCCCGATATCCTCCTCCCCTCCCAGGAGAGGGAAAAAATGGAAAAAACCTTTAACCTCGTGGAGGAATACGCAAAACTCTACCGCGTAAGGGATAGGGTAAACCTTTTAACAGCCGAGGGAAATCCCAAAAAGGAGACCTTGAAACTCTTAAAGGAACACGACCTCCTGATAGTGGGTTACACCCCCAAGGGGATAGGTTTACTCGAACCCTATACCCCCTATATCCTTACAAAGGTTTCCCCAAAAAGTGTTTTGGGAATACCCACCGCGAGGGGAGAGGAGGTGTAAATGGAAACCGCATTGGTCTTTTTAATATTCGCCACCTTAGGGGTGTTTCTTATTCCGTTTATAGTTCCCTTTTTCCGTATACCGGTAGCGGTTGGGGAGCTACTCTACGGGATAGGGTTGGCCTTCATCCTCGAAAAGCTCCACCTGAAGGAACAAACGGAGATTTACATAGATTTCCTATCCTTTTTGGGGTTTTCGGTTCTTATGTTCCTCGCGGGGTTGGAAATCGATTGGAACAAACTCGAAACCCTTAAAGGTAGGGAAAAAGCCGTTATAACCCTTGCGGTTATCTCCAACTTCTTACTATCCCTTTTGGCGGTAAAGATTTTAGAACTATCCCCCCAAACGGTTCTCCTAATAGGAGCCCTCGGTATAGGTCTTATGGTTACCGTTTTAAGGGAAATCCCCCTCGAGGAGCACAAAAAGCAGATAATCCTCATAACGGGGAGCCTTGGGGAGGTTTTAACCCTTTTGGGATTGACCCTTTACGACCTAAACCTCTCCTTCGGGACGGGAAAAGTTTTTTACATCCACCTGGGGTTAATAGCCCTTTTTGGACTCCTCTTTACGGTGCTGTTGAAACTTTTAAAACTCCTCGTTTGGTACTTTCCCGAAAAGGTCGCCGCCCTAATGGTGGAGGAGAGCAAGGCGGCTATAGACATCAGGGCGTCTTTTGCCCTAATGCTCCTCTTTATGTCCTTTTCCTCCCTGATACACGTAGAACCTATCTTGGGGGCTTTTATAGCGGGTGTCCTCTTGGGGTTTATCTTCCGCCAAAAGGAACACTTCGAGGGAAAAATGGCTTCCCTCGGCTACGGGTTTCTAATCCCCTTTTTCTTCCTCCAGGTGGGATTTTCCTTCGATATAGGTTCCCTTACGGGGATGTTTTTAAAGCTCACCTTGGTCCTCTCGTTGGCGTTAACGGTTGTAAAAATCCTCTCCTCGGTTTGGTTTAAATTTTTGCACTTCACTTGGAGGGAGGTTTTACTAACCGGGCTTTTGTTCTCATTTCCCTTTACGATACTCATAGCGGTGGCAAAAATTCTCCACGAAAAGGGGGTTTGGAGCGACGCCGACTTTTCGGTAACCGTCCTGCTGACGATATTCACCGCCGTGATATATCCATTTTTTGCAAAACTAATAGCCCCTTCGGGGGAAAACAAAACCCAATAGGGTTTCCCCTTATCCTTAATAACCTTTGATGGGAAAGAAGTACAGGGTAGCCGTCGTAGGGGTCACCGGAGAGGTCGGAAAGACCTTTTTAAAGGTATTGGAGGAGAGAAACTTCCCCGTGGGGGAACTGATACCGATAGCCTCCGCCAGGAGTAGGGGTAAAAAGATAACCTTTAGAGGTGAGGAGTACACCGTAAGGGCTTTGGAAGATTTCGACAACTTCAAGGGGATAGATATAGCCCTATTTTCCGCCGGTGGGTCGACCTCCAAGGAGTGGGCTCCTAAATTCGCCCAAGACGGGGCTGTGGTGGTCGACAACTCCTCCGCGTGGAGGATGGAACCCGACGTTCCCCTCGTGGTTCCCGAGGTAAACCCCGAGGACGTAAAATGGCATAAAGGGATAATAGCAAACCCCAACTGCTCCACCATCCAAATGGTCGTAGCCCTAAAGCCGATTTACGACGAGGCGGGTATTAAAAACGTGGTGGTGTCCACCTATCAGGCGGTAAGCGGTGCCGGAGCAAAGGCAATAGTCGACCTCGTAAAGCAAACCCTCGCTTGGGCAAAATACCTCGCCGACCACGGGATAGGGGAAGACCAAATAACCCCCGAACTGTTGAGGGAAATCTTCGAAACCCTCCCCAAGGCGGAAAAATTCCCCCATCCCATAGCCTTCGACGCCCTACCCCACATAGACCGCTTCTTTGAGGACGGCTATACCCGTGAGGAGAACAAAATGCTCAACGAAACCCGCAAAATCCTCCACGACCCGAATATAAACGTATCCGCCACCTGTGTGAGGGTTCCCGTCTTCTACGGGCACAGCGAGAGCGTATCGGTTCAAACCGAAAGGGAAATTTCCCCCGAAAGGGCACGCCAAGTCCTATCCCAAGCCCCGGGGGTGGTGGTTGTGGACAACCCGCAAAACAACGAATACCCCTTGCCGATTTACGCAATGGGTAGGGATGAGGTGTTTGTCGGAAGGATTAGGGAGGACAGGGTATTTAAGCCGGGGCTAAATATGTGGGTCGTAGCCGACAACATAAGGAAGGGGGCGGCGACCAACGCCGTCCAAATAGCGGAACTGCTGATTAAATACGGTCTCGTTTAATTCTTCCCCCCTTTGGGGATTTCCTTTAATAAGTATTCCGCCGTGAGGGTTATATTCTTATCCTCGCACGACTGGAGGATTCGGGTTAAAACCTCTACCGCCTTTTGGTATTGCTTTAGGTCTATATAGTTTTCCCCCTTAAGGAGTTCAACCTCGCAAAAGTTGGGGATATCCTCCGGTAGGCTTTCCAAAACCTTTAGGGATTCTCCGTATTTTCTCTCCAATCGGAGGGCGTAGGCGAGCTTTTCGGTGGCGAAGTAGCTCAAGGGTTTATCGACCTCTTTAAAAATCGATGCCGCTTCGCGGTAATACTTTTCCGACTTTTGGAGGTTTTTGTTAAAGTACCAATCGCCGAGTTTTAGGGCTAAGTATCCCCTCGAGGGGTTAGGTATTTCGTTATAGAGCCTTTCCACCTTTGGGGTTTCGTTTTTTTGGAGGTATAACTCCGCCTGGTAGAGCTTTTGGGCTATTTCCTCCCTTTGGTGGTCCTTGTAAACCTTAATTCCTCCGAAGATGAGACCGGCAAAGGCCCCCCCTACGAGGATGGCTATTAGGTTTCTCCAGTTCAGAAAATCCATAACCTAAAGAGGATTTTAAGGAAAGTTTTAAGCCTCCCCGTAGTGTTTTTTTATCTCCTGTTTCAAAGCGGGGTCGAGACCGAGCCTTTTTAACCTCTCGTCGGGGGTTTTTAAAAGCTCGTAAACACTCCCGAAGTTCCTCTCCAAAATTTTTCTCTCCCTTTCGGGGAGCTTTCCGAGGATTTTCAACTCCCTGAGTTTTCGGTTGTACCCCACCGCGAAGCGGTGGGCTTCGTCCCTTATAAGTCCAAAAATCCTGTAAAGGGGAGGGTATTCCTTCAGCGGTATTTGCCTGCCGTCCTCGGTGAAGAGGATTTCCTCCCGTTTTGCGAGGGAAACAACGAAGGTTTTCAATCCGAACCTCCTTTTAACCTCTATTCCGATGTTGAGCTGTCCCTTTCCACCGTCTATAAGCCATAGGTCGGGGGTGGGGTATTGACCTTTTTTAATCCTTTTTGCCCTTCGGGTTAAAACCTCTTTGAGGGCCCTGTAGTCGTCTATCCCTTCGACCGTTTTTATGCGGTATTTTCTATAACATCTTTTGTTCATAGTTCCGTTTTCCCACACCACGCAGGAGCCAACTATCCCCTCACCCCCGAAGTGGGAAATATCGAACCCCTCTATCCTTTTTGGGAAGGGGATTTTTAAAACTTCCTCGAAGACTTTAACCGTTTCTTTGTCCACCTCCGAGGGGAGGTTTGCCTCTATTAGTTCCTTTAACCCTTCGGGGATTTTTTCGATTACCTCAACCCCTTTGCGGGAACGCTCCCCCAGATACCTCTTTAGGTATTCGGTATTTTCTATTTCCCCCGAGAGGAAAACCTTTTGGGGGATATAGTTGACCGAATAGTAGGCGTACAGCCAATCCTCGAAAGAACCCCCCGAAAGGTCGAACTCCTCTTTCCCGACGAACCTTTTACCCCTTACGAGGAACAAAATTGCCCTGTTGGACCCTTTGAGGTGCACCCAAATATCCCCCTCCGCAAAGGGGATGTTTAGAACTTTTTGACCCCTTAAAAGGTTTTCCAAAGCCTCCACCTGTTCCTTTAAGAGGGCACACCTTTCGAATTCCAGCCGCTTTGCGTGTTCCTCTATTTTTTGGTACAACTTGGGGAGGATTTCCCCCACCTCCCCCGAGAGGAAAGCCTTTGCACCTTCCACCGATAGGAGGTAATCCTTCTTTGAGATTTTTCCTACGCAGGGGGCGGAGCATAATCCGAGGTGGTAATCCATGCAGAGTTTCCCCGGAACGGGCATTTTTTCGCAGGTTCGGAGCTTAAAAATCCTATGAATTAAACGTTTCACACTTTCCGCCTTTTTAACCGAAAAGAAAGGTCCGAAGTACTCACCCTTTTCCTCGAAATCCCTAACTATTTTGACGGTGGGAAAGGGCTCGTCGGTGATAACGAGCATAGGATAACCCTTCCCGTATTTGAAAACGACGTTAAACTTCGGCTTGTGGAGGTTTATGAGTTGCCTCTCCAAAACGAGGGCTTCGTACTCGTTGGAGGTTACAAGATAGCGGAGCTCCTCCGATTGGGCAAAGATTTGGAACTCCTTAACGTCCTCCTTTGCGAGGTTGAGGTGTTGTAAAAGTCTCCTCTTTAGGTTTTTCGCCTTTCCTATGTAGATGTAACCATTGCGGTTTTTGAAGATATAGACCCCGCTCCTTTCGGGGGTTTTCTCTATTATCCTTTTCCACTCCGAGAGGGAAGGCATTTAAAGGGAAAATTAACCGAAAGGGGGAGGGAATTAATCCCACTCCGCCATAAGGTCGGGATTTGCAAGTTTTTCCGCAATGGTTTTTCCTATTAGGGCGGGGTTTTCTATTACGATAACCCCCGCTTCGCGGAGGGCTTCCATTTTCGATTTGGCGTCACCCTTACCCCCGGTGATGATAGCACCGGCGTGTCCCATCCTTTTGCCGGGAGGAGCGGTAATTCCGGCGATATAGGCGAAAACCGGCTTGCTGACGTGTTCCCTTATATATTCGGCGGCTTCCTCCTCCATAGTTCCCCCGATTTCACCGATTAGTAGAATGGCGTCGGTTTCGGGGTCTTCCTGGAACATCTTTATAACGTCCTTATGGGTTAAACCGGGAATGGGGTCTCCACCTATACCGACGGCTGTCGACTGACCCAATCCCTCCCTGGTTATCTGATAAGCCGCTTCGTAGGTCAAAGTTCCCGAACGGGAAACTATCCCGATATTACCCGGCTTGAAGATATGTCCGGGCATAATACCGACCTTGGCTTGACCGGGGGTTATAACACCGGGGCAGTTGGGACCTACGAGAACAACATCGGGGTGTTCCTTCTTGAGGTAATCCTTCACGTACATCATATCCCTAACGGGGATTCCTTCGGTAATGCACACGATGGTTTTTATTCCCGCATCGGCGGCTTCCACTATTGCGTCGGCTGCGAAGGGAGGCGGAACAAATATTAGGGAGGTGTTCGCCCCGGCTTCCTTTACCGCTTCCTCTACGGTGTTGAAAACGGGAACTTGGTATTTACCCTCGTCGTCCTGCCAGGTCATACCGCCTTTACCGGGGGTAACGCCGGCAACTATTTTGGTTCCGTACTCGAGGCACTGCTTGGCGTGGAAAGAACCCTCTTTTCCGGTGATACCCTGAACGACCACCTTGGTATTTTTGTCAACTATTATTGCCATTTTTATACCTCC
>CAZNBH010000024.1:0-8457 GCA_964571355.1 uncultured Aquifex sp. | reverse complement strand
GCCGACCCCCGAAGGGGGGACATAGTCGTCTTTAAATACCCCTACCAGTCGCAATTCGGAAGACACCTTTTGCCGGTAACCTTTATAAAAAGGGTTGTAGGACTTCCGGGGGACGTTATAGAGTTCCACAACGGGTTTTTAACGATAAACGGAAAACCTTTGATGTACAAAAAGGTAAAGGAGACCCCCAATAGCATTATCTATTACGAGTGGATACCCCGAAGGGACGGAAGTTATGTAAAACACCTCGTTAAGTATTTCAAAAATCCGAGCCTTGCCGCCTACATGGGGAGGTTGGGGGTTTACAAGGAGGCTATACCCCCCGCCGCCTGTTTGGAGATTTCCCCCGAAAATCGGAACATCTGCTCGAAGATAAAAGTCCCGAAGGGCTACTACTTTGTTATGGGGGATAACAGGGATAACAGCGAGGACAGCCGTTATTGGGGGTTCGTCAGGAGGGATTACATCTACAGCACACCCTTCGTTATATACTTTTCGGGGGAGGTTCCCCACCTTACGCCGGAGGATTCCAACATCTTCAGCGGGATAACCCAGTTTATCCACGCTTTGCTCCACCCGAGGTTTGATAGGATTGGAAAGCCTCTAATATACTAAAGCCTTTTTGGAAGCGAAATTTAAAGGGAGGTTGAAAAATGGAATTATGGGCTAAGATAGGGGACGAAAAGGTAAAACTCCAAGGCTCTATGCTCAAGGTTATGGAAGAAATAGTAAAATTGGCAAAGGAAAAGGGAGCCGATGCCCAACTGCTATCGTTCCACGCCGGGCAAAAGGAGAGGAGGAGGCTAAAGAGGGAACTCCGCTGCGCGGGTAAAAACCTCGTGGAAGCCGCAAGAAATTACGCCCGTTGGGCTTACGAAATCGAAAGGAGAAAAATCCGCCGCCAAATTAAGGAACTAAAGAGGAAAGAAAGGGTTAACTCCAAAGGGATAAGGTTCCTCCCCAAAGGGGTCCAAAAGAGGATAGAGGAGCTCCAAGAACAACTAAAGGCGGTTGAAGAAAAATTGGCTAACCTTTAAAGGGTATTAAAAACCTCAACAACCTCTTTAGGAACCCCCTCCTTTTTTTGTATTCCAACCTTATGGGTTCTATGTAAATCAGTTTTTCCCCCCTTAGGCGTTTTTCGAGCTTTTTTAAATCCTTTTTGAGTTTTTTGAGGTCGTAGGGGAACAGGTCTAGGTAAACCTTGAAATCCTTTAAAAACCCGAGGAGGTTTTTTATCTCCTCCCTTGCAAGGGGGTAGTTTTGCTTTTCCACCGCCTTGTGGATGAGGGCGAGGGTTTTTACAACCCTGTAGAGGAACAGCTGATGGTTCTTCCCGAGGTAGGGAATGTAATCCTCGAGGTAAAAAACGGTTTCGTCGTAAAGCCCCTCGTTGAAAAGGGCTATGGCATTTTTTAGAACCTCTTCCCCGTTGGTGGGTTGGGAGATGTTTTCCCACTTTTGGGAGATGTACCAATACTTATACACCTTTTGGCAGAAATCCTTTTTTAAAAACCCATAACGGGGGTCTATACTTATCGTCGCCTCCGCCGAGGGGGTGTAGGTTATCAAATTTGCCCCTTTGACGAAGTTGTTTTCCCCCTCCCTCAAATAGAAGAGTTCGAGTTCCAAAAGGTAATCCCTCCAAGGGTAGGTTTCAAAGTCGACCAGGTATCGTTTTAAACACTTTTTTAGTTCCTCCACGGGGATTTCGTCGATGTTAAAAACCCTCGAGAGTTGACAATAGCATAACCCCAAGTAGAGGATGTCCTTTTTTGCGGGGTATTCGAGGATTTCGAACAAGAAATGGGACATCTTTTTGTGCAGATATTCCTCCCGCTGTTTGAGGGATTGGTGCATTTAAGGGAAAAATTTAAAGGGGCGAACCTTTTCAGTCTATATTTTTGGACCAATACTTTTCCAATAGGGGTTTGGTTTCGGCTATGAATTCAACAATAAAGGGTAAATCCTTCAGCCATATTTGGGTGGCGCTGTCGCTTTTCGCCTTGGGCGGTTCGGGGTGAACCTCCATAAATACCCCGTCAACCCCCACCGCGATAGCGGCTCTAAGTAAAGGAAAGATGAACTCCCTCATTCCCCCCGATTGGTTTCCCGCCCCGCCGGGCATCTGCACCGAGTGGGTGGCATCGTAGATAACCTTTGCGTATTGTCCCATAATGGGTAGGCTTCTAAAATCGACCACCAGGTTGTTGTATCCTAAGGTTGTTCCCCTTTCGGTTAGGTATATTTCCTTAGCACCCCCGTAGGTGAGCTTTTCCACTATGTGCTTTGTATCCCAAGGTGCGAGGAATTGACCCTTCTTTACGTTTACCGCCTTGCCGCTCTTGGCGCTCTCGAGGAGGAGGTCGGTCTGTCGGCACAAAAAGGCGGGGATTTGAACAATGTCGACAACCTCGGAGACCGGTTTAACCTGCCACGTTTCGTGGACGTCGGTGGTTGTTTTTAGCCCATACTTTTCCTTTACCCGTTTCAGTATTTCCAAGCCCTTTTCCAGTCCAACCCCCCTAAAGGAGTAAACCGAGGTGCGGTTAGCCTTATCGAAAGACCCTTTAAAGACGAATTCGAATTGCGGATAATCCCTTTGGAGTTCCGATATCTTTTCGGCTACCTGCAAAGGTATTTCTTCGTTTTCCAACGCACAAGGTCCGGCGATTATTAGGAATTTTTCCCCCATCGGGGAGAGAATTAAAACAAAGGGAGGAACCTTTTATGGAATTACAACTGCTTTTAATCCTCGCGGTGGCGTTTATAGTTTTTGGACCCGAAAAGATGCTCGAATTCGCCACCCAATTGGGGAGGTTTATAAGGAAAATCCGCTCCGAGTGGGCTCAAATACAGATGGAGCTCCAAGCGGCGGAGCTAAGGGAGCAGCTGAAAAAACAAACCCTCGAGGGGGAGGATAAGGTGAAGAAATACCTCCTCGGGGAAACCGAAAACAAACCGAAAACGCAAAAGGAATTCCTCGAACAGATGACCGCCCAAGGTGGGGAGGAAAAAAAAGAACTCACAATGGAAGACCTCTTTTCGGGAAACGCCCCCGTTGTGGAGGAGGAAAAAGAACCTCCCAAGGGAGAGGGCAAAAAGAATCAACACCCTTAGGGTTTGGAAACCTAAACTCTTATAGTTATGTCCTATCCCAATCCCCTCGAGGTTCAGCACCGCTTTGCAAAAAAACTCTACGGGGAATTCGTATCGGATAGACCCCAACTGGAGGGGTTTCTAAAGGAGGTGGAGACCCCCTCGTTGGTGATGAGGAAGGATAAACTCGTATCCCGCTACAGGGAGGTTAAAAAGCACTTTTCGGACTTTAGCGTGTATTACGCGGTAAAGGCGAACGACGACGAGGGGGTAATAGAGACCTTCGCCCGCGAGGGGGCGGGTTTTGAGGTTGCCTCTATAGCGGAACTTCAAAAGGTTTTTAAATACAACGTCCCCGCCGAGCGGGTAATCTCGAGCAACCCCGTAAAACCCCTCGACTTTATCGACTTTTGCCTGGAAAAAGGGGTGGACCGCTTCGCGGTGGACAGCTTCGCCGAGATAGACAAGATAGCCCGCTTCAAAAAGAGGGCTCGGGTTTACGTAAGGCTCGCCGTTCCCAACGTAGGGAGCGATTGGCCGTTGTCGAGAAAATTCGGGGTCGACGTCGATACAGCCGTAACCCTCCTCGAATACGCCAATGAAAAAGGACTAATCCCCTACGGGATAACCTTCCACGTGGGGTCGCAGTGCAACAACCTCCAAAACTGGTTCGTAGCCATCAAAAGGGCTAAGGAGGTTTGGGAGAAAGCCTACCGGAGGGGGATAAAACCCCAAATGTTAAACATCGGAGGGGGAATACCCGCCCGCTATACGCGGGAGAGCCTTTCGGTAAAGGAGATAGCCGAATACGTAAAGGGTCTTTTGAAAAAGTATTTCGGGTTTCAGCTGTTGGAGCTCCAAATGGAGCCGGGTAGGGGGTTGGTCGCCGAGGCGGGGGTTTTGGTTACAACAATAATAGGTAAGGCGGAGAGATACGGGGAAAATTGGCTCTACATCGACAGCGGGGTTTTCCACGGACTTGCAGAAACCTTGGGTGGGATAAGGTACTCCTTCTATTCCCCCGAAGGGGATAGTGAACTCACCTTTTACACCATAGGGGGGATTTCCTGCGACGGTATGGACGTGGTGGCGGAAAAGGTTGCCCTCCCCAAAGGGCTAAAGGTGGGGGACAGGATATTTATCCTCACCGCCGGGGCTTACACCACCGTTTACGCCTCCCACTTCAACGGCTTCCCTCCTCCCAAGGTGGTTCTCGTTTAGACCAAATCCCCCAAGGATACTTCGAAACGTTTTTTCCTCAAAGGTTCCCTTTCCTTCGGAAAATCCTCCCTGTAGTGGCATCCCCTGCTTTCGGTCCTCCTATAGGCGTTTAGAATTACCGCCTTTGCCACAAGAAGGATATCGAAAAACTTCTTAGCCTCCACGTTGAGGAGTCTTACTTTTCCGTACTTTTCCAATAGATGGTTCACCTCGTTTAGAGCCTCCTTTAGGAGGGTTCCATTTCTCACTATCCCCACATGGGTCCACATTAGTTCCTTTAACCCCTTTAGGTCGCTTTCCAGGTCTTTTACCCCTTCGGGGGAAAGTTTTCGTCTTTCAACCTCGAGGGGGGGGAATTTTAAGAAGGGGAGCTTTAGGGCTATGTCGGTTGCAGCCCTCATTCCGAAGACCACCCCCTCGAGGAGGGAGTTGGACGCCAAGCGGTTTGCCCCGTGCAGTCCGGTACAGGCGCATTCCCCTATTGCGTAGAGGTTTTCGACCGCCGTTCTACCTCGGCTATCGGTGGCTATTCCTCCGATAAAGTAATGCGCCGCCGGTTCTACCGGAATAAGCTCCCTATAGGGGTCAAAGCCGTGCTCCCTCAAAATGGAAAAGATTTGGGGAAACTTTTCCTCTATTTTCAGACCCCGCTCCACGAGGGGCTTAAAATCGAGAAAGACCTTTCTACCCTCTTTTAACTGTAAGTAAATAGCCCGCGCGACTTCGTCCCGCGGGGAGAGTTCGTTTACAAAACGCTCGCCTTGGTCGTTTACCAACCAAGCACCCTCTCCCCTTACCGCCTCCGAAATGAGCTTACCAGTCCCCTTCAAAACGGTGGGGTGAAATTGGATAAATTCGGTATCGATGAGGTTAACCCCCGCGCGGAGCGCGGCTCCTATCGCATCTCCGCTAATGGTCTGTATGTTGGAGTTTTTCGCGTAGAGGCTTGCCGCACCGCCGGTAGCCAATACCAAAACCTTAGCCCTTATTACTAGAAATCCCTTATCGGTTTTCACTAATATCCCCGAAAACTTCCCCCCATAGGTATAAATTTCGGTAAGTTCCCCCTTTAGGAACTCTATTTGGAACTCTTTAGCCCTTTTGTGGAGGGTTTCGTAGATAGCCCTACCGGTGTAATCCTTAACCTTAAAAATCCTCCTCTTGGAGTGGGCGGCTTCGAGGGTGAGCTCGAAAAAGGTTTCGTTCTTATCGAAGGGTACCCCCCAATGTACCAGATTGGCGATAGCCTCCTGACCGCTGTAAACGACAACCTTAACCGCCTCTTCGTCGTTCAAAAGCCTACCCGCCCTTAAGGTATCCAGATAATGCCATAGGGGGCTGTCTTCCTCACCCACCGCCGCCGCTATTCCCCCCTGGGACAGGTAGGTGTTTCCCCTTCCGCGGGTTATCACTATAGGCTTTATACCCTTTTCCGCCAACGATAGGGCGCAGGTGAGCCCCGCTATTCCGTCTCCCACTATCGCTATATCCCTTTCGATAACGGAGTAATCGGAGGGAACGAAAGGTGTCATAGAAAACCAATTGTCGTTGGGAAGTCCTTAAAAGGGGGAAAAATGGATTAAATCCCTTTTGGGTTAACAATCGAATTGTTAACTCAAATGGACAATTTTGATTATAAATTAATAATTTACTATGGAAGGAATTAGGGTTTTTTCACCAAAGGTGGTTGTTTTACTCCACGCATTTCCCCTAAACAAAAAAATGTTTATCCACCAGTTTAAGGCTCTCGAGGAGGCGAACATCCCTTATGTTGCCATAGACTACCCCGGTTTTGGGGATGCCCCCTTACCTCTCGAAGAAGACCCTCCCTTTGAGGTTTACACGAACTACATCGTTTGGAAGCTGAAGGATTTAGGTGTTAAAAGCATCATTCCCGTAGGGGTTTCGATGGGAGGATATATAGCCTTCGACCTATATAGACGTTTCAGACCTATGGTAGAGGGAATGGTTTTGGTCGCCACCCGTGCGGAAGCCGACGACGAGGAAAAGAAAAAGCAACGCTATGAACTGGCGGAAAAGGTGTTGAAGGAGGGTAAGGATTTCCTAATAGAGGCTATGCTCGACGCCCAAACCGCCCCGTCTACCAAAAAAGACCCAAAAAAAATGGAACTGCTAAAGTGCATTATGAACGAGGCGACCGAAGAGGGTATAGCCGCCGCCTTGCGGGCTATGGCGAAACGTCCCGACTATACCGAACTCCTTCCCAAAATGGACGTTCCTACCCTCGTAGTGGCGGGTAAGGACGATACGAAGGTAACCCCTCCCGAGGTTGTAAAGAGGATTTGCGATAATTCCAAGTGCAGTCTCTACCTCGAGGTTCCAAACGCGGCGCATCTACCCCCGTTTGAAAACCCCGAATATTTCAACGAGAAGGTTATCCCCTGGCTCAAGAACGTTATAACCAACGGTCACCCCGAGTGCCTTTAATCCTTTATAAAAAACCCCGTGGAGTTTTTCACTTTCCCCTTTTAATGTTCCCTTAAAGGGAATGGAAAGGTCTAAAGTTGCCGTAATCGGGGGAGGTTTGGCGGGGGTAGAGGCTGCTAACAGGCTCGCAAAGGAGGGTTTTAAGGTCGACCTCTACGAGATGCGTCCCAAAAAACAAACCCCCGCCCACAAAACGGGTAAACTCGCCGAGCTCGTCTGCTCCAACTCCCTCGGGGGAAAGGATATAACAACCGGTAGCGGTCTCCTAAAGGCGGAAATGGAAAAGCTCGGTTCGCTCGTCCTCGAGGCGGCGAAAAAGGCGGAGGTTCCCGCCGGAGGGGCTCTGGCGGTCGATAGGAATATCTTCAGCGATTACATAACCGAAAAAATAGAGAACAACCCCAACATAAACGTAATCAGGGAAGAGGTTAAAGAAATCCCCTTGAAGGATTACGAGGTCGTTATAGTGGCTTCGGGACCTTTAACCTCCGATGCTCTAACGGAGGATATAAGGAAAAAGCTGGGAGCCGACTACCTGTATTTTTACGACGCTATAGCCCCCATAGTGGATGCCGAGACGGTCGACTTTTCAAAGGGATGGTGGGGAAGTCGGTACAACAAGGGGGGAGCCGATTACTTCAACTGTCCCCTCACAAAGGAGGAATACGAGCGGTTTGTAGAGGAACTCCTAAAGGCGGAAAAGGTTATTCCCAAGGACTTCGAAGGGGCTTGCTACTTCGAGGGTTGTATGCCCATAGAGGTTATGGCGGAGAGGGGAAAGGATACCCTCCGCTTCGGTCCGATGAAGCCGGTCGGGCTTGTAGACCCGAGAACGGGAAAAGAGCCATATGCGGTAGTCCAACTCCGAAAGGAGAACAAGGAGGGAACCTTACTATCCCTCGTGGGGTTTCAAACAAAACTAACCTATCCCGAACAGAAAAGGGTTTTTAGACTTATCCCCTGTTTGAGGAATGCAAAATTTGTCCGGTTGGGGTCTATCCACAGGAATACCTTCCTCCAAAGTAATAAACTTTTAAAACCGACCCTTCAAAGTAGGAAATACCCGAACCTCCTCTTTGCGGGGCAGATAACGGGGGTAGAGGGGTACGTTGCCTCCGCCGCCACCGGAATAGTTGCCGGGATAAATGCCGCGAGACTGTTAAGGGGGCAAGAGCCTTTGGTATTTCCCAAGGAGACGATGATAGGGGCTTTGCTCGATTATATAACCTCCAAGGAGGGGGAGCTTCAACCGATGAACCCCGTTTTCGGACTTTTACCACCCCTCCCCAAAAGGGTAAAAAACAAAAAACTCCGCAAGGAGTTGATGGCAAAAAGGGCATTGGAAACCCTCGAGAGGTTTATTGAAGAAAAGGGTTTAACCCCATGAGGGATATAAGAACCGAACAGGACCTAAAGAGGGTTATAGGGGAAATCCTCAAAGGGAAAAGGGTAAAGGTTTACCTCTTCGGGTCGAGGGCAAAGGGAACCAACACCGAAAGGAGCGATTACGATTTGGCGTTTCTATCGGAGGAAAACATCAATAGGGAGCTTACCCTCCTTAGGGAAATCCTCGAAAATTCCAACTTTCCCTTTTTTGTCGATGTGGTGAACCTATCCGAGGTGGACGAGGATTTTAAAAGGCAAGTCCTCGAGGAGGGTATACTTTGGATAAGCTCCGAAAACAGTTAA
>CAZNBH010000023.1:0-8505 GCA_964571355.1 uncultured Aquifex sp. | reverse complement strand
TTGGGGGCTACGTATTTGACCCCGAGGTGGAGAAGCTCCTCCGCCACCGCTATTAGGGTTATCTCGTCGGCGCTAAAAAGGTGGAAACCCCCTATTACGAGTTTTGGCGGTTTTTTGGTCAAATTTATAGCCCTTCGGGTTATTTCCAAAATCCCCGGGTGGGAACAGCCAACCACCAAAACGTATTCATCGCCGTCGAAGGCTATAAGGGAATGTTCTTTGAGGTTGTTTATGTCGGTTTTCATCGCCCCGAGGGAGAGGAAGTTTTCGGAAAAGCGGTAGGGTTCCCTCGCGAGGGATACCTGATGCCCCCGCAGGGCTATTTCGTTTATAAAAACCTTCGAAAAGCCGTCGGTGACTATAAAGTGCTTTCCCCTCTCAAAGTAGGCTATATCGAGGGCTCCCCCTATGTGGTCCCAATGGAAGTGGGATAGGAAAATGTGCTTTACCCCCTTAAGGGATAACCCAAACCTTTCCAAGTTGTGGAAAAGTACCCTTCCCGACCCACCGGTGTCAAAGAGGAGTTTTTCACCATTTGAGGTTTCCAAAAGGAGGGAAAGACCCCAGGCGGGAATAAAATTTTTTCTCGCCCTATTGTCGTAAATAACAAAAATCCTCACACCCTAACCCCCTTCGGGGTTAAATTTAATTTTCCTTTCCACCATGGGGGAGTACTACAACTATTTACTCGAATTGTCGTTTTTGGGAACGGGTTTCCACGGGTGGCAATATCAACCTAACGTTAGAACCGTTCAAGGTGAACTGCTAAAGGCTATCCAAAAGTTGTTTAAGGTCGAATGGGTTCCCCTGGTGGGGTGTTCGAGAACCGACGCGGGGGTGCATGCGGAGCAATTTTTTGCCAACTTTAAGGTGGATAAATATATAGAACCTTTTAAGGTTTTAAAGGCTTTCAACGGTATCCTCCCGTTGGAGATTGCGGTTAAAGATGTCCGTCTGGTGGAACTATCCTTTAACTCCCGCTTTGGGGCTAAGGGGAAGGTGTACCGTTACCTCATTTGGAACAATAGGGTAAGAAATCCCTTCCTCCTCGATAGGGCTTGGCATATTCCGTTCCCCCAATTGGATATAGAGAGCATGCGGGAAGCGGCAAAGTATTTGGTAGGTCTCCACGATTTTACCGCCTTTGCGAAAAACGAGGAGGGGCGGAATCCTTTAATAAACGTTGAATATTTGCAAATAACGGTCGATGGTTCTTTAATAGAAATTAAAATAAAGGCAACACATTTTTTGAGGTATATGGTTAGAAGAATTGTTGGAACGTTGGTAGAGGTGGGCAAGGGAAGGATGGCGCCGTCGGAGGTAAAAAGTATCCTCGAAAGTAAAAACCCCCAATTGGCACCCTTTACCGCCAAACCCCACGGGCTTTATTTACACAAGGTTCTCCTCGAGGTCTGACCATGTCCAAATCGCTAAACGTTTCTAAATCCTTACTGAAAAAGGTCGGTTGGTTGTTGGTTATACTGGTAGTAGCCTTCGCTATATTTATTTATGAGTCGATAAAGGAATCCCAATTCGCCGCCCTTATAAACTATTCGGGGAAAGTTAGGGGCGATATCCAAAGGGTGGTTAAATATTACTTCGCCCAAAGGTACGATTTAATTCCAAATGTTGAAAAACAAATAGAGGAATATTTGAAATATGTAAACCTCTACGCGGAGAGTTTAAAACTCCCCCTGGTGGATTACGGAAAGGACTTTAGACCCGTAGAGGTTGAAAAATGTTTTTCCAAACTCGAAAAGTTATTAAAACAAAAACCTACCCCGAAGGTGAAAGAGGAAATCTTTAACTTTTCCGAAAAGTGTTGGGAAATAGCCGACAAAATCACCAACAGGTATCAAGAAATTGCGGAAAGAAACTTCACTTTGTTGAACAGTTTTTATTTTTTACTCTTTTTGTGGTCCATTTTGATTAGTTTATTGCTCGCAAAGTCGATAGTTTTCGATATAAACCGCAAATTGGAGGTAAGGGCAAACTTTGACCCCCTAACGGGTGCCTTGAACAGGGGGGCTTTTTTGGAAATTTTCAACCACCTTTCCAAAACCCCCTTTTCCTACCCTATGGGGTTAATCGTTTTCGATTTGGACGATTTTAAATTTATCAACGACCAATTTGGTCACTCGGTGGGGGACGAGGTTTTAAAGAGGGTCGCCGAGGCGGTTCGAAAACACCTGAGGAGGAGCGATTTATTCGTCCGCTGGGGAGGGGAGGAGTTTCTCGTGGTTCTCCCCTACACCGATTTAAAGGGTGCCGTAAAAGTTGCCGAAAAGCTCCGCAAGACCATAGAAGAGCTTAAATTTCCCATTAAGGACCTCCGAGTAACTGCGAGCTTTGGGGTTACCGAACTCGAGCAAGGGGAAGAATTTTTAAAGGCTTTTGAGCGTGCGGATAAAGCCCTCTACGAGGCTAAAAATAAGGGGAAAAACAGGGTGGTCGTCTACGCATAGTCCTCCATCAGCTTTTTAAATTCTCGAAAGATGTAATAACTGTCGTGGGGTCCCGGGGAAGCCTCGGGGTGGTATTGCACACTCATTATAGGTTTCTTGGAGTGTCTCATCCCCTCGAGGGTGTTGTCGAGGAGGTTTATATGGGTGATTTCGACCTCCTTGGGGAGGGAATTTTCGTCGACCGCAAAGTTGTGGTTTTGGGCGGTTATTTCGACCTTGCCGGTTATGAGGTTTTTAACCGGGTGGTTCCCCCCGTGGTGTCCGAATTTTAACTTATAGGTTCTCCCCCCAAGGGCTATCCCTATTATTTGATGTCCCAAACAGATGCCCATAACCGGCTTTTTCCCGAAAAAGTGCTTTGCAACTTTTATCCCGTAGAGTACGTTTTCGGGGTCTCCGGGTCCGTTGGATAGAAATATCCCGTCGGGGTTTAGGGATTCTATTTCCTCAAAGGGAAGGTTGGGGGGTAAAACCGCCACCCGACAACCTTCGGAAACAAAACGTCTTAGGATGTTGTACTTCACCCCGAAATCTATAACCGCCACGAGGGGTTTATCGTTGAGTTTTTTCCTATACCCCTTGAAGAGTTCCCAATCCCCTTCGTCCCAGTAGTAGATGTTTCGGGTTGCCACCTGGGAGACCAAATCCTGCTTCGATATATCGGGGATATTCCTCGCCTTTTGAACTACACTTTTGGGGTTTAAATCCTCGGTGGATATTACCCCCTTAATAACCCCCCTTTCACGGATTTTTTTGACCAATGCGCGGGTATCTATCCCCCAAATGCCCACAACGTTGTACTCCCTCAAGTAGGTGTTTAAGTCCTTTTTCGCCCTCCAGTTGGAGACTATGGGAGAAATTTCCTTTATTACGAAACCGTTCACCTGTACCCTATCGCTCTCCACGTCCTCGTTGTTCACCCCGTAGTTCCCTATTTGGGTATAGGTCATAACGACTATTTGCCCTTTATAGGAGGGGTCGGTGAGTATCTCCTGGTAGCCGGTCATGGAGGTGTTGAAGATAACCTCCCCTCCCGTTTCCCCTTCGGCGCCGAGGGAATAGCCGAAAAAGACCGTTCCGTCTTCCAAACCGAGTATAGCGGGTTTAAACATCCTAAAAAAGTTTTAGTTTAAAAACCTTTTCCCCGTTTAGGTTTTGCTTAGGGAGGGTTTAAATTCCCAATAATGTTTTTTAATGCTGCTAAAACCGACCGATTATAGGAAATTGCAGGAGGAAATAAGAAAACTCAAAAGGGAAAAGAACGCCGTTATATTAGCCCACTACTACCAGCGTCCCGAGGTGCAGGATATAGCCGATTTCGTAGGGGACAGCCTCGAGCTCGCCCGAAAGGCTACCGAGGTCGACGCCGATATCATCGTCTTTTGCGGCGTCCACTTTATGGGGGAAACGGCAAAAATATTAAACCCCGAAAAGAAGGTTTTAATGCCCGAACCCCAGGCGGGTTGCGCTATGGCGGATATGGCTACGAAGGAGGCGGTCTTAAAGCTAAAGGAAAAATACCCCAACGCGTGGGTTGTTTCCTACGTCAATACGACCGCCGAGGTGAAAACGGTTAGCGATGTTTGTTGCACCTCCGCCAACGCGGTTAGGATTATAGAGAAAGTCCCCGCCGAGGAGATTATTTTCGTTCCCGATAAAGGTCTCGCCTATCACGTTTCCAAAAAGGTAAAAGGGAAAAGAATAATCCCCTTCGAGGGGTATTGCCCCGACCACTACCTGTTTACCGAAAGGATGCTTTTTAAGCTTAAGGAGAGATATCCCGACGCACCGGTTGGTGTTCACCCCGAAACCCCGCCCGCCGTCCAGGATAAAGCCGATTTCGTGGGTTCGACCTCCCAACTCCTTAGGTGGGCTACCTCCGAAGACCTCAATGCGGATAGGGTTATAGTTGTCACCGAAATAGGTCTAAAGTATCAGCTCCAAAAGAAAAACCCCGCTAGGGAATACGTATTCCCCACACCCGACGAAGGGGTCGGTTATCTGTTTTGTTCCCAAATGAAGTCGATAACCCTCGAGAAGGTTTACGAAACCCTAAAAGGGGAAAAAAACGAAATAAACCTCCCCAATGAGGTCATAGAAAAGGCTAAAAAACCCATAGAGAGGATGCTCGAGTGGAGTTAAAACCTTTAGTGGTTGTTAAACTCACCTTTTTCCACCCTTTGGGCGAGTTTTTTTATCTCTTCCATTACGAGGTTGGCAACCCTTTTGTACCCCTTGATGTTGTCCTCCGCATCTTTGAACTCCAAGGGGTCGCCAAAAACAACCAAAACCTCCCTTTTGGGGATTCGGAAATGTTTGTTATCCCTCGAGAGGATATCGGTCGAGTTGTGGATATAGACGGGGACGATGGGAACGCCGGTTTTTACCGCTATGTAGCCGACTCCGGGTTTGGGTTTTAAAAATCCGTTTTCGGGAGCCCTACGCCCTTCGGGGAAAATGCAAACCTTACAACCCCTTTTTATCCTCTCTATAGCCTCGTTTAGGGCGTTAAAGTCGGCTCGGGAGCGGTCCACCGGGATGGCGTTGAGGTTTCTGAAAAACCAATTCTTCAGCCTCCCCTCGAAGAGTTCTTTCTTAGCCAAAAAAACGAGGGGCTCGGGAGAAACGGCGTTCATCAGCGGAGGGTCTATATAGCTCCTATGGTTGGGGGCGACTATCAGGGGTTTATAGGTATTTAAAACTTCGGCGTTTATAGCCCTTATTTTGAAAACCCTCCTAAAGAGGGGGGCTATTGCGTAAAACCAAAGGGGTTTTAAAACGTATTTCCCAAAAGGGGTCAAAGGACAACGACCGGACATGGCGCCTCTTCCACCACCTCTTTCGTAACACTCCCATAGTCGAGGTTAAGCCCCCGACCGGTTCTGCCGACCGCTATTAAATTGTATTTTTCGGTTTCGGCGAGTTTTACTATGACCTCCGACGGCTCACCCACCTCTATGCGGAGGTTGCCAAGTCCGTCGAAGAGTTCGGTAAAGAGCATTTCCACCTCTTGGCGGTCCCCCTCGTCCTCCTCGTCCAACACGTGGAGAAAATCTATTTCAACCTCGTAGGGGGCGTATTTTTTAAGTCTTAGGACAAACTCCTTTTGGCGGAAGGAACTTTCCGAAAAGTCCAAAGGGACGAGAACCTTTTTTATCTCCTCAAAGGTTTGTTTTTCCTTTACCACCAGTAGACCCGTATTGGTAACCTGTTCCAAAAAGAGTTCCGAAAGGGTTTTCCCAAAGAGTTTTTTGTAGTAGTAAAACGCCAAAAGGTTTATTTTTTCCCTTTCCACCAGTTGGGTAAAGTTTTCAACCTCCTTCCCGTAGAGGAACTCGACCCTGTATTTAACCCCTTCAAAGGGTAAAGCCTTTATAAGCTCTTCAACCTTTGAGGTTATTCTCTTCTCTTCCTCCTCGGTTTGGGTGGAGACTATATGCTCCAACGCGTGGATTACTATAACCTCACCCCTCAAAAGGGTCGCCAGGTGAAAGGTATACTCGAAAAGTGGGGAGGGGTTGTCCTCGGGGTCGTAGCACAGTCCCAGCTTGTAGACCCCTTCGGGAACTCCGTCCTCGGAGAGAAGCTCCTCCTTTCGCACTATGTTTTAATTAAACCCGAAGGGCTTCAATCTCAAAATAGAAGTTATGGAAAGGGAAAACCCCTCCGGGGAGGAGTTGGAGAGGCTTAAAAAAATCCAATACGACTGCGCCAAGAAAATCGTCGAGAGGGACGAAATCCCCTTCGAAAAAATCCGTTACATAGGGGGAATGGATTTAACCTTTAAAGACCTGAAGAGGAACCCAACCGAAGCCCTCGTTTCCCTCGTGGTGGTCGATAAGGAAACCCTAAAACCGGTGGAGGTTATTGTGGAACACACCGAGGTGGATTTTCCCTACATTCCTACCTTTTTGGCGTTTAGGGAACTCCCTCCCCTTTTGGAGGTTTACAAAAAGAGCAAAATAACCCCCGATGTGTTTTTTATCGACGGGCAGGGGAAAATCCACCCGAGGAAGTGCGGAATAGCGAGCCACTTCGGGGTGGAGGCAAACGTTCCCGCCGTGGGTGTTGCAAAATCCCACCTCTACGGGAAATACGAGTTTCCGTGTTCCAAAAGGGGTTGCCTTTCCTATGTAAAGGACCCCAAAACGGGTGAAGTTTTGGGCGCCGTTGTGAGGACCAAAACCAACACCTATCCCGTTTTTGTATCGGTCGGAAATAAGGTTTCCCTACCCACGGCGGTGAGGTTGGTTTTGCAAACCTCCAAGTATCGGATACCCGAGCCGACCCGCTTAGCCCACCTGGTGCTGCAAAAAAAGCGCAAAGAACTCGGTTGGTAGAAT
Source organism: uncultured Aquifex sp. (assembly GCA_964571355.1). Lineage (GTDB taxonomy): Bacteria > Aquificota > Aquificia > Aquificales > QOAS01 > QOAS01. The sequence goes on along the minus strand of CAZNBH010000023.1, from coordinate 1,697 downwards.
TTAACAAACTATGGATAAATTGCTAATCGCAGGCAACTGGAAGATGCACAAAACCCCCAAGGAGACGGTGGAATACGCCGAAACCTTTAAAGGTCTTTTAAAGGATTTTTCCCCCCAAGGGGTTGAGATTTTGATATGTCCCCCCTTTGTGGATATCCCCTTTGCGGTGGAGGGCTTTAAGGACACCCCGGTAAAGGTCGGGGGACAAAACTGCTATTTCGAGAGGGAGGGGGCTTTCACCGGTGAAATTTCCCCGGTAATGCTAAAGGAAGCGGGTTGCGAATATGTCATTTTAGGGCACAGCGAGAGGAGGCATATCTTCGGCGAAAGCGACGAGGTTATCAACAAAAAGGTTGTAGCAGCCTTAAATGAAGGGCTTAGGGTGATTCTGTGCGTGGGGGAAACCCTTCAGGAGAGGGAAAGCGGTCTCACCTTTACGGTGGTGGAAACCCAGCTAAAGCTCGGGCTTAGCGGGGTTGAGGACAAGCTCGAAAGGATAGATATAGCCTACGAACCGGTTTGGGCTATAGGAACGGGGGTTCCCGCCAAGCCGGAGGACGCCGAGGAGGTTCACCGTTTTATCTACCAAAAGTTAGAAGAATTAAACCCCGAAGGGGCTAAAAAGGTGAGGGTTCTATACGGAGGAAGCGTAAAACCCAACAACGCCGAGGCGATACTATCCCAACCCCACATAAAGGGGGTTCTCGTGGGAGGGGCTTCCCTCAAGGCGGAAAGCTTTTTCGAGATAGTCCAAATAGGGGAAAAAATAGCCCAAGGTCTATAATTGTTCCCATTCGGAGGTTGGAAAATGTTTGGACCCTTTAGCGGATGGGAAATTTTAGTAATCCTTTTTGTGGTTCTCCTCATCTTTGGACCCGGGAGGTTGGGAGAACTCGGAAAGTCCCTTGGAGAGGGAATTAGAAACTTCAAAAAAGCCCTTAGCGGGGAAGAGGAAACCCAAAGCCAACAAACGGTGAAGGGAAACGAAAACAAAACCCCCGAAGGTGAAAAAAAGGCTTAAACCCTTATGGAGTTTTTCCTCTCGCTAATCCTCGGTTTGGTAGTCGTATTTTTTTACTACCGCCTCCTCTGGTACTCGTCCAAGATAAGGGGTAAGGAACTCAAATTGGAAATAAAGCACGGGAAGAATTCCCCCCTGGTGGAAAAATTTAGAAAAAAACATAAGAAGTTTTACCACTCGAGGATTTTCCGCTTGGGGTTGTTCGCATTGGCAACCTTTGCGGTTTGGAAACTCTTCGGAAAACAAGGTTTGTTCGGATTTTTTATAGCCCTTATAGTGGGTAATTTGCTCCTTTTCCCCTACGGGTGGATTAAAAGCTCCAAACAACTCAATGGGGAAAACTCCTAACGAACTCCACAAAGGTGGTTAGGTATTTCTCGATAAGGTGGGAGCTGAGCCACCCGAGGGCGGGGGCGAGCAGGGCTATAAGGGCGAAGTTGGCAAGCATATAAATCGGATAGCCGACGAAGAATATGTTGACGTTAGGAACGAGGCGGTTGGTAAGCGCCAAAACGAGGTTTACAAGCATATAAACGGCGACAACGGGTAAAGCCATCGCCAAGGCGATGGAAAAGATTTTTACGAGCAGCAGGGCAAAGAGCTTGTAGTCGAGGACGAAGGGGTCGAATTTCGTAACGGGAACGGTGTCGAAGGATAGTTTAAGTCCGTAAAACAT
>CAZNBH010000022.1:2023-8932 GCA_964571355.1 uncultured Aquifex sp. | reverse complement strand
AATTGAACCCTATCCTTGCAGGTGAACTTTTCTTGAACAACCTTGTAGGCTTTTTCGGCGATTATTTTCCTATCCTCCTCGTTTTCGAGGTAAAAGAGGAGTTTTTCCTCGATATCCAACCTATCGAGGGGGTTGTAGACTATAGCTTCCTCCATCGGTTTGAAGAAGCTTGGAAGGGTGTGGCGGAAGTTTATCATCGGGGCGGTTTCGCACGCGGCTATCTCTATAGGGGTAAAGCCTATACCGCTTGGGACGAAGGTGGGGAAGACCGTTAAAGCTATTTTTGCCCTGTTTATGTAGGAGAGCTTATCCTCTAAAGTTTTAATATCGGCAACGTTAAACCCTTCGGGTAGATTGCCCTCGGCTCTTCCCACGATGGTTATATCCATCCCCTCGAGGAAGCCGAGGATAAACCAAGTCCTACGGGCGTTGGTGTAGAGCCCGACCTGAAAGAGCCATGCGAAATAACCCTTCGGGTTTTCCTGCCTAAATTTGTTAAAGCTTTCCTGAAATTGGGGATTCATTAGGGGGAGCAAATATTCAACCGCCACCATGGGGGGAACTTCGGGGTTTCTAAAACAGAATTCTCCAACCTCCAAGGCGAAATCCCTAACGGGGGTATCCATATTTTGGGACCACGCTTCAACTATTACATTGGGGTCTATTGCATCCCCTACAAAGACTATTCCCAAATCCTTTTCCCCCTTGGGGGGTATCAGTCTCATATTCACGCAAGGGGTAAAGTAGTAGATGTTGGGCAATCCCAGGGAACCCAATAGTTGTCCGTGGATTAGGTCGGTTATTAAAAATACCGTATTGGAGCTCCCCCTTAGGTTTAAGAGGTTTTCGATGTGAACCAGGGGGTCTTCGGTGAATATTGTCAGGTGGACTATTCCGGCAATATCCTGCAGGGGTTTTTTTTCGTTTTCCTTTTGCCCCCAAATGATGCCTTTGGTGTTGAAATCCATCGTAAAGAGGGGACGGTACTCTTCCAGTTCCTTAACGGTTTTTCCAACGTTTTGGGTATCTATGGGAAAAATCTTTAGTTCAAACCTATCGTCGGGTAAATACTCTTTAATGGACTCTATTAGGTGAAAATCGGAAAAGTTCTCAAAACCGCTTAGTAGCAAACCTACCCTTATTTTTTCCATCAAAGGTTAAAGTGTATCCGCACGGGCGAAGGATAATTATAGAAGTCTAATGAATACAAATAAACCTAATATAGAGGAGCTAAAGGAAATTGCCAGGCGTGTGAGGATAGAAACGATAAAATCGATATACCTCGCCGGTTCGGGGCATCCCGGAGGTTCGCTCTCTATAACCGATATTTTGGTCGCCCTTTATTTCGGTGGTTATGTCAATGTAGACCCCAAAAATCCCTATAAGCCCGACCGCGATAGGGTAATCCTCTCCAAGGGGCATGCCGCCCCCGCCTTCTATGCGGTTTTGGCTCTAAAGGGTTTCTTCGATAAGGAGCTCCTTTACACGTTGAGGAAGTTGGGAAGTCCTTTGCAGGGGCACGTTTCGAGAAAGCACACCCCCGGGGTTGAAGCCTCCACCGGTTCGCTCGGGCAGGGGCTTTCAATAGCCTTGGGGATGGCTTTAAAGCGCCGTTTGGACGACCTCGACTATAGGGTTTTCTGCCTTATGAGCGATGGAGAGCTCCAAGAGGGGATGACCTGGGAGGCGGCTATGACCGCCAAACACTTCAAGGTCAACAGGCTTATAGCCATTATAGATAACAACAACATACAGCTCGACGACTTTGTAACCAAGGTAAACAGCGGTATTTACCCGATAGAGGATAAATTTCAAGCCTGCGGTTGGCATACGATAACCATCGACGGGCACGATTTCAACCAAATAATCAAAGCGTTGGACGAGGCAATAGAGGTATCGGAAGAAAAACCGGTGGCTATAAGGGCTATAACTGTCAAGGGCAAAGGGGTTTCCTATATGGAAAACACCCCTGCATGGCACGGGAAAGCCCCCGATAGGGAGAAATTCATCATCGCAATGAAGGATTTAGGGGTCTCCGAAGAGGAAATAGAGGAATTTCTCGCCAAATACGACAAAAAGTAGGAGGGTTAACGATGTTTTTGTATACAAAGGACGCCCCTAAAGGGGACATAAGAAAGGTATACGGTGAAACCTTGGTAGAGCTCGGAAGAAAAGACCCCAAAATGTGCGTTGTGGACGGAGACCTTTCCACCTCCACCAAAACCGCTATGTTCGGTAAGGAGTTCCCCGAAAGGTTTTTCAACGTCGGTATAGACGAACAGAACCTCATAGGTGTTGCGAGCGGTTTGGCTTACGACAAGGACAGGGTGGTATTCGCCTCTTCGTTTTCTATGTTCTTAACCGGTAGGGCTTGGGAAATCATACGCCAACATGTAGGTTACAACGACCTACCGGTTAAGTTGGTTGCTACCCACACCGGAATAACGGTGGGACCCGACGGGGCTTCCCATCAGATGAACGAGGACATCGCCATAATGAGGGCTATCCCCAATATAAGGGTGGTGGTTCCCGCCGATATCCATATCCTAAAAAAGGTTCTCTATAAAGCCTACGAAACCCCCGGTGCCTTCTATATACGCCTAACGAGGGAAAAATTCCCCATCGTTTACCCCGAGGATGTGGAATTTGAATTGGGAAAGGGGTTTGTCCTCAAGGAGGGGAAGGATGTAACCCTTGTGGCTATAGGTTTAATGGTTTCCCACGCCCTCGATGCGGCGACCATTTTAAAGGAAAAGTACGGGGTGGACGCCGAGGTTATAGACCCCGTGAGCGTTAAACCAATCGACGTGGACCTATTGGTGGAGAGTGCAAAAAAAACCGGTAAGGTGGTAACCATCGAGGAACACTCCATTGTAGGGGGATTGGGAGAGGCGGTTGCATCCGCCTTAGGGGAAAACTATCCCGTTCCCATAAAAAGGATAGGGATACCCGACGTTTTCGGGGAAAGCGGAACCGCCCAAGAACTTTTGAGGAAATTCGAACTAATGCCCGACCAATTGGCGGAGAGGATTTATAAGTGGCTCCAAAGGGTGGGTTAATTTTCCTCTCTTTAACTTTTATTGGTAATAAATAGCATATTCCTATAAACGGATTTTGCGGTATATTTTCTATACTGGTTTAGGGCCCGTAGCTCAGGTGGCAGAGCGGGCGGCTCATAACCGCCCGGTCGGGGGTTCGAGTCCTCCCGGGCCCATCAATAATTTCCTTTCTCGGTCATCTGCAATGAATTCCTTCCCGAATAACCTAAAAATTTCCAAAGAGGGGTTATACTAATGTTGATGTTGGATTTATCCAAAGAAGATTTGGAAAAGCTGATAAAACTCCAAGAGATAGACTCCAAAATTATCAAACTCGAGCTAAAACTTAAAGAACTTCCAAAGGAAATCCAAAGGTTTGAAGAAATTTCCCAAACCCGTCGGAACAAGATACAAGCAATAGATGAGAAAATAGAAGCCCTTTCCCAAAGGAGGAAAGAGCTCGAGCAAATTATCAACGAGAGTTATAAGAAGATAGAGGAAGCCAAGAAAAAAAAGGCGAAGGCTAAAAGCCTCGAGGATTACAAAGAGGCTATAAAGCTAAAATCGGAAGCGGAGAAAAAAATAATCAGGGCTACGAAGGAAATAGAACACATCCTTAAGGAGCTAAATAGCCTCTTTAGGGAAAGGGAGAGAATGGAGGAAAGTGTCAAAGAGTTTGAGAAAAAGATAGCCAAAAAGAGAGAGGAAATAAGGAAAACCCAAGCCCTATTGGAGAAAAAGTTAAAGGAGCTAGGAGGCCTTAGGGAGGAACTTGTTAAACAGATATCCCCCGAGGTGGTGGAATTTTACGAGGAGAAAAAGTACGAGTTCGGGGGGAACGTCTTCGTTCCCGTATACAACAAGACCTGCAGCGGTTGCTCCATGCAGGTACCCTCCGCCCAGTATACGAAACTCCTAAGGGGTGAAGGATTGGTATACTGCCCCAACTGCGGGAGGATTCTTTTCATAGAAAACCAATAGGGGGAAAATTAAACGAAAACCTTTTCCGGTTTGAGTTTCCCGTTCCTGACAACCCCCAAAGCGGCAAATTTTCCCCCGCCGTAGACCCTCAAAAGGGTTCCCTCTCTAAAATCTCCCCTAAGGGGTAAAAAGACCCCGTTCCTCAAAAGGGTTAGTTCTTTTTCCCCTACTTCAACGGTGGGGTATTCAAGTCCCGCATCGGGGGGTAGGAGGTATTTTTTCACCCCTTCGGGGTCGAGTTTTAGGAGTTCCTCTAAGGGGATAGCCCTATCGAGGCCTATGTTCCCTATGGAGGTTCTTATTAAGCCCTCGGTGGTAGCCCCCGTTTGGAGTTTATCCCCGATATCCTTTATAAGGCTCCTTATATAGGTTCCACCCGAAACGGTAGTTTCTATTTCAAACCTCGGAAAGGTGTAGTTTAAAAGTTTTATCGAGTAAACCTTTACCGGTCGGGGTTTTAATTCCACTTTTATCCCCTTTCGGGCGAGTTTGTAAGCCCTTTTTCCCCCAACCTTTACCGCGCTAAAGGGGGGTGGGGTCTGGAGGTATTCCCCCTCGAATTCCTTTAAAACCCTCTCTATCTCCTCCCCCGAAGGGGGCTCCTTTATTTCCCTCTCTTCCAAAACCTTACCCGTTATGTCGTAGGTATCGGTTATTTTTCCAAGAAGCCCGACTGCTCGGTAGGTCTTGGGAAGCCTTTGGTAGTATTCCGCCAAGCGGGTTGCCTTCCCTATTAAGAGGAGGAGCAAGCCCTCCGCAAAGGGGTCCAAGGTTCCGCTATGCCCTATCCTTTTCCATCCGAAGTGTTTTTTTATCCGATTTAAAACCCCCGTTGAGGTTATCCCCTTGGGTTTGTAAACCGCCAAAAGTGCAAAGGGTTCCGACATTAAAAGGAACTTTTTACCAAACCACCACCTTTCGGGCTTCGAGTATCAACTTGGCTATATCCCCGTAAGTGAGGAGCTTTTCCTTTACGACCTTAACCCTTCTCGCCTCGGCGTCCTCCTTGCACACGAACCAGTTGGGTTTGGAGGGTATTTTTAAAACCGCATCCTCTATGAGGACCACTATGTCGTTTTCACCTATGTAGGTGTAGGGGATATCCCTTTTTTTTACCAACCAGAGGGTGTTTACCATTACCACACCCCCACTTTTTGGGTTTTTTCGAGGATTTTTGCTATTTCCTCCTCGGGGAGGAGCTTTAAATCCTTTACCCAAAGGGGGGTTTTGTTCAACCCCCTCACCTCGAAGTCGTCCTTATCGGCTATAAAAACCGCATTGGGGGGATTTATTTCGTACCCCTTAAAGTTTTCGTATCCCAAAGCCTCCGGATTCCAATCGGTGAAGAAGTAAACCCCCTCCTTGATGGCTATGAAATAGACCTTTGCCTTGAAGCTAAGGGCGGCCGCTATTTTGTAGGCTTGGATTGCCTTCCACGAGAAGGGGTCCGACTTTAGGATTACGGCTATTTCCATCAGTTAAAAAATAGAACTTTATCCGATTCAACTATTTTCTCCGCAAGGCGGTCTATGTCCAACTCTGTAGCCCACGGGGGTATCGGTTGGTTTCTCTTTGCCACCGAATGGCGGGCGCAGTATACCTTTACCCCTCTATCGGTGAGATTTTTTAAATCGTCCAATCCGAGCCACCAAACCCCGTTCCCGTGCAGATAGACCTCAACCTGGGCTTTTAGGTTTACCAATTCCTCGAGGAGTTTGAGTATCGTTTTCCTATCCTTGGAAAAGGGGTTATTGGAAACCACAAATAGGACCTTTTGCATCTAAAAAGTGCGATTTTAGAGGCTTTTTCTTGCATTTCAACCAAGGAAAGGTTTAAGAATTTAAAATAACTAACCCCTAAGCGATGAAGATACCTTTTTTCCGCTTCGACGGGGAAGTTCCGGAGGAATTGAAAAAGCAACTCTGCGAGATAGTTGAGAGCGGTCGCCTAACGAGGGGAAAGTATACCGCCGCCTTTGAGGAGGAGTTTAAAAATTTCCTCGGAGTGGAACTCGTAAAGACGGTAAACTCGGGAACGACAGCCCTCTATTCCATCTTGAGGGCTTTGGACATTAGGGATAAATACGTGGTGGTTCCCGCTCTTAGCTTTATGGCCACCATAGACGCCGTTCTCCTCGCGGGTGGGAAGCCCCTTGTTCTCGACATCGACGAGACCTATACCCTCGACGTCAACCAGCTCGAAGATGCATTAAAGCATTACGACGTTAGGGTTATAGTGCCCGTTCACCTCTTCGGGAATATGGCCGATATGCCCGCCATTGTGGAACTCGCCCAAAAATACGGCGCTTACATAGTCGAGGATGCCGCCCAAGCCCACGGTGCATCTTACGAGGGAATAAAGGCGGGCGCCTGGGGCGACGCCTCGGCTTTTAGCTTCTACGCGACCAAAAACATTTCGATGGGCGAGGGTGGGGCTGTAGCCGTAAAAAACCCCTTTTTGGTGGATAGGATAAAATCCCTCCTCGACTTTGGGGAGGAACCGGCTTTCAACTTCCGCCTTTCGGAGTTTCAGGCTGTGGTAGGTTTGCACTCCTTGAGGAGGGTCGAGGAGAACAACCGCCGGAGGAGACAAATAGCAAAAAGGTACAACGAGAGCTTTAAAGAATATTTCGACCTCCAAAAGGAGAGGGGTTATCACGTTTACCACGTCTACAGTTTGAGGCATCCTAAAAGGGATTACCTCGTAAAGGAACTGGAGGAGAGGGGAATTTCCACGAAGGTTTACTATTCCTATACCCTCCACAATTTGAGGGATGCCGAGCATTTCGAAACACCCAACGCGGATAGGTTTATAAACGAACTTTTTGCGTTACCCATCTATCCCGCCCTCACCGACGAAGAGGTCGATTACGTAATCGAAACCCTTTTGG